>NZ_JBSFDA010000091.1:0-41713 GCF_053593675.1 Streptomyces sp. NPDC002156
GCGGGCAGGACGAGGATCACCCGGATACGGTCCAGGACGCCTTGCCTGCGCCAGTGGTCGGCGGCCAGGTAGGCGATTTTCTGCGGGGCGCCGCCACATTTGACCGGGCCGGCGGGCTGGGTGAAGACCGCGGTGCCCGAGCGCATACCGCGGATCAACTCCCAGGTGTAGGGAGCGTGCTCGAAGGAGTAGTTGCTGGAGACCCCGCCGTGTCCGACCGCACTGTCCAGGCCGGGGACCTTGCCCCAGTCCAGCTGCAGGCCGGGGGCCATCACCAGGTAGTCGTAACCGATCGTGCGGTCCGCGGCAGTGGTGACGGTCCGCACCTCGGGGTCGACGGCGGTGGCGGCCTCTCGGATCCAGCGCACCTGCCGGGGCATCACGGAGGCTTCGGGGCGGCGGGTGATGCCGAGCGGAGCCCGGCCGCCGCCGACCAGGGTCCACAGCGGCTGATACCAGTGGACGTCGGCCGGTTCGAGCACCGCGATGCCGGTGACACCCGCGCGGCGCAGCCGGGCCGCGGCCGTGATCCCGGCGGTGCCACCTCCGACGATCAGCACCCTGTGGTGGTCGCGGGCGGAACTGGAGGCGGAGGACATGGATGACATGACGAGTGCTCCTCACTGTCTGCGGACTTATACCCCCTGGGGTATATCGGGGATGGTAGGTCGCATCCCGCGCGGGGGCCACTGACGGCACGGACAATTGCCTGACAGGCAAGGAGAGTTGACAGGATCGCCATGAGCCTGTGCGTGGCGTGCTCTCCGCGCTGGTGCGCCGCCAGCCGTGCCCGGCAGGAGTGCCGGGAAGAGGAGCCTCGTTGCGGCAGGCGTGCGTGGCGGGGTTCGGCATAGCTCTGGCGCCGGGCCCGAGCGAGCGGGTATGTCCCCTGTGCCGGGCCGGACCAGCGGCTCGGCCGGGTCACGGAGTATCGAGGAGCATGCACATGAGGGTCCTTATCACCGGCGGCTTCGGCTTTCTGGGACAGCGAGTGGCCGCCGTTCTGCTCAAGCGGCGGACGCTGTGCGGCGCTCCCATCGAGCGTCTTGTGCTCGCCGACCGGTTCGTCCCAGTCGTGTCGACGTTGGTGGACGACCCGCTGGTGGACGTCGTGCGCGGTGACCTGAGCGCGCACCTGGAGGAGATCTTCGTACAGCCGGTCGACGTCATCATCCATCTGGCGTCGGCCGTCTCGGCCGAGTGCGAGGCCGACTTCGACCTCGGCATGAGTGCCAATCTGGACACCACCCGTGCGCTGCTCGATGCCGCCCGCGCCCAGTCCGCCGCCGGCGGACCGACCCCCCGGGTGGTGTTCTCCAGCAGCGTCGCCGTCTACGGCGGCGACCCCTCACTGCCGCTGCCGCCCGTCATCAGCGAGTCGACGCTGCCCATGCCGCAGACCAGTTACGGAACACAGAAGCGCGTCTGCGAGCAGCTGATCGCCGAGTACACCCGCCGGGGCTTCGTCGACGGACGGGTGGCGCGTCTGATGACCGTCTCGGTGCGGGCGGGCAAGCCCAACGCGGCCGCCTCCGGCTTTCTGTCCGGCATCATCCGCGAGCCGCTCGCGGGTCTTCCGGCCGTCTGCCCGGTCGGTCCCGAGCTGCGGGTCGCCCTGGCCTCGCCGCGTCGTACGGTCGAGGGCATCCTCCGTATCACCGAGGTCGAGCGCGGCCCGGGCGGGCTTGAGGGTGGGCTTCCCGTCAATCTGCCGGCGCTCACGGTCACGGTCGCCGACATGCTGGACACGCTGCGCCGGGTGGCCGGTGACGCCGTCGCCGACCTGGTGACGGTCGCGCCCGATCCCGTCGTCGAGGCCATCGTGGGCTCCTGGCCGGCCATCCTCGACAACACGCGTGCCGCGTCGCTCGGCCTCCGGCCCGACGAGAGCTTCGAGTCGGTCGTACGGGCGTACGCCGAGGACCACCCCGACGCCATCACGGCCGAACGGCTTCAGGGCGGTGCGGGTGGGGCTCGTGGGCGCGGGCGCGGCGATGGTGGTGCGGGGCGACAGGCCGACGCCGGGCGAGGCTGGTGAAAAGGGCATCGAATCGGGCCGCGTACTCCCCCGGCCTTCCCGCCGTCGACCCGTGCTGCCGCCGCGTGCGACGAACTACCGGTCCGTGTCCGGGGTGTTGGGGCGGGCGTCGTACGCGGCGCGGGCGTCGTCGATGAGTGCCAGGTGGGTGATGCTCCACTCCAGGAGGGGTGCGGTTGCCTCGCGGAGGGTTCTGCCCATCGGGGTCAGTTCGTAGCTGACGTGCGGCGGCATGACGCTGCGGACGGTCCGTGTGAGGATTCCGTCGCGTTCCAGGTCGCGCAGGGTGACGGTGAGCATGCGCTGGCTGATTCCGTCGACGGCACGCTTGAGCTCGGTGAAACGGCGCGGTCCCTGGCTGAGGTTGCGTACGACCAGCAGGGACCATTTGTCGCCGACGATGTCGAGCACTGCGCGGGTCCGGCACGGGTCCTCCGGCCGTGCCGGCCGCGACTCGCTCTCCGCTGTGCTCATGGTTACCTCCAGAGAACCGGGGCACTGAAATGTGCCTTATTGCTCGCGGCGCCCCACACGTACCACGATGATCTCGGTTCTCAAAGAGTACCGAGGCACGAAAGGGAACCGTCGTGCTCCCGTGCCTCCGCGTCCCGAAGAGGGAGAGCGTTCCCCTTATGTCCACATTCCTGTTGGTGCACGGTGCCTGGCACAGCGGCCGGTGCTGGGAGCGGGTGGTCCCGCTGCTGGAGTCGGCCGGACATCGGGTGTTCGCGCCGTCGCTGACCGGCTACGGCGACAAGGCACACCTGCTCGGTCCCGAGGTGGGACTCGACACGCACGTCGAGGACGTCGTCGGGCTGATACGCGAGGAGGATCTGACCGAGGTGATCCTCGTGGGCCACAGCTACGCGGGACTGGTCGTCTCGTCCGTGGCCAACGAGGTCCCGGAACGGATCGCGCATCTCGTGTACCTGGACGCGATGGTCCCGGAGCACGGCGAGACCGCCGTCGACGTCATGCCCATGACCCAGCACCTGATCGACCTGGCCGCGAAGTCCGACAGCGGCTGGCGTATCCCGCCACTGCCCGAAATGCCCCCGCCCTTCGGCCTGTTCGGGGTCACCGACCCGGCGGACGTCGCATGGCTGCGCGCGATGCTCTCCGACCAGCCGATCCGCTGCCTGAACCAACCGGTCCGGCTGGACGACCCGGCCGTGAACGCGATCCCCCGCACCCACGTCCACTGCGTCGGCGTGGCACCGGAAGGCATCACTCGGCGGCCCGTCCCCGCGACCCAGCCCAATGGTTCACCGGCACAGGTGTGGGAACTGCCCACCGGGCACGACTGCATGGTCACCATGCCGGCAGAGCTGAGCGAACTGCTGCTCAAGCTCGAAGATCTCGATCCGCAGTCGGAGTACTAGGCTGTTGTCAGGGCCCGATACACAGGGAACGAGAAGCAGGGAAAAGGGAAAAGGGATCACGGCGATTGGGGGCGAGCCCATGTCCGGACGGCCCCGGCCGTCGATGGCGGATGTCGCGCGGCACGCCGGTGTCGCGCCGCAGACGGTCTCGCGTGTGTCCAACGGCCACAGCAACGTCGACCCGGCGACCCGGCAGCGGGTCGTGGAGTCGATGCAGGCGCTGGGGTACCGGCCGAACGGGGCCGCGCGTGCGCTCAAGAGCGGGCGGTTCAACACGATCGGTGTCATCACCTTCACGCTCAGAACGTTCGGCAACACGCGCACCCTCGACGCCATCGCCGAGGAAGCCGCCCGCGCCAAGTACGCCGTCACCCTCATCCCCGTCGCGGACCCGACCATGGGCAGGGTTTCCGGCGCGTACGACCGGCTCAGTGAGGCGGCCGTCGACGGAGTCATCCTCATCTTCGAGGCGCATCTCCTGGACGACACGGAGTTCAGCCTTCCGCCCGGGGTTCCGATGGTCGTCGTCGACTCCGACACCGGTCCCGGTTACACCGTGGTGGACACCGATCAGGCCCTGGGCGCCCGGCAGGCCACGGAGCATCTGCTGGAACTGGGTCATCGGCAGGTGTGGCACATCGCCGGGCCCGTGACCTCGTTCTCCGCGGCGCATCGGGTCGAGTCCTGGCGACGCACCCTGAAGGAAGCCGGCGTCGTCCCGCCCTCGGTGCTGTACGGGGACTGGACCACCAGGTCCGGATATCAGCACGGGTTGGAATTGGGACGGAGGCCGGAGGTCACGGCGATCTTCGCCGCGAACGACCACATGGCGCTCGGTGTCATGCGTGCCCTGCACGAGCTCGGCCGTCGGATTCCCGAGGACGTCAGCGTGGTGGGGTTCGACGACATGGAGGAGGCCCATGCCTTCTGGCCGCCGCTGACCACCGTACGGCAGGACTTCGCCGCGGTCGGGCGGCTCAGTCTGCAGAAGTTGCTGGGCAAGATCGGGCGTACCGGGCCCGACGTGGTCGACAAGACCCTGGTTCCGACCCGGCTGGTGGTCCGCGCTAGTACAGCGGCGCCGCCGGCCTCGCCCTGAGGCGAAGCACGGCGGCGCCGGTCAGCTGTGCCTGGGTCAGCTCCTGGTCCACTGCTGGTTGCTGCTGCCGTTGCAGTACCAGACGTCGACCGCCGTGCCGTTGCCGGTGCCCGCTCCGGCCGCGTCCAGGCAGAGTTCCGGGTTGGCGACGCTGGTCACGGAGAGGTCCGCGTTGACGTTCCACTGCTGGGCCGTCGCACCGGTGCAGTCGGAGATGACCACCGGGTCTCCCGCCGTCGCGCCGGTGCCGCCCACCGTCATGCACTTGTTGCCGTAGACGGTGAGTTGTTTGTCCGCGTTCCAGTTCCAGGTCTGGTTGCCGCCGTCGTTGCAGTCCCAGAGGTCGAGCTGGGTGCCGTTGGTCGTGCTGAAGCCGGGTACGTCGACGCAGCGGCCCGAGCCCACTCCGCGCAGGACCTCGCCGGGAGGCGCGGGCGGCAGGTCGTTGACGGGCGGGGTCGTGCCGAAGCCGTAGCCCCAGCGCAGCAGGGCGACTCCGGTTTCACTGTTGTCCACGAGGTTGCCGTCGGCGTCCAGCGACTCGATGGAGTAGGCGTCGCCGAACCTCAGCCCCGGCCAGTACACCAGCCCCATGCCCTTGCTGCGGGCGGTGTTGGCCACGGCCGCGAGGTACGAGGTGTAGATGTTGCCGTTCCAGGCGCCGTAGTTGAGGCCGATGGTCATCGGGGCGCCGGCCTCGTCGATGATGGTCCGGCCCGCGTAGTCGCCGAGGCGGGCTTCGAGGTCGGCGGTCCAGTCCGCCTGCGTGGTGTGGCTGGCCCAGAAGCCGTAGAAGTGCAGCGAGAGCAGGGTGCCCTTCAGTTCGCGGGCCGCGCCGACGCCGGTGACGTTGTCGTTGTAGCCGGTGCCGCTGATCACGACTCGGCCGCGCGGGACGTCCTTGTGCTGGGCGAGCCAGCCGCTGGTGACGGACACCCACTGGTCCAGGGTGTAGCCGTGCGGCTCGTTCATGGGCTCGAAGTAGACCCGTGGGTTGTGCTTGTACTCCCGCACGACGGTGTTCCACATGGTCTTCCAGGCGGCCGTGTCGTCGACCAGGCCGTCCTTGCTGGTGTTGGCCTCCCAGTAGCTCACGATGACCTTGTCGCCGTAGGCCGTGGCCGCGTCGATCGTCGCCCGGTACGACTTCCACCAAGTGGTGCCCACGGTCGACGGGTTGATCGGCAGTCGCAGCGTGTTGGCGCCCAGGTTCTTCTTGAAGCCGCGCACCATGCGGTTCGTGGTGCGGTACACGGTGCGGTAGTCGTCGGTCACCGTCAGCCCGCTGGGCACCACGGCGTCGGAGGCGTAGTTGTCGCGCGGGTCGGCCCAGTTCACCCCGCGGAAGTCACTGGTACCGCCCTTCGCCGCGGGCCGCACCTGCGTGTGCGAGGCGGCCGACTCGGCGAGGGCGGGAGCTGGGGCGGTCAGGAACATGAGTGTCGCGCCGAAACCGGCCATGATCACGCTGGCCAGTCTTCTCGACCTCGTCCGGGTCTTGGTCATGTCGTCTCCAGTGACGGGTATCGCTGCGGGCGGAGTGCGGGTTCGTCGACTGAGCCGAGGCACTGACGAGCCGGGATCCGGACATTGGCGGCCACCCGGACCCACGCAAACCGGCCATGGTTACGTAACCATGGCCGGACACTCGCATGCCGTCGGCACCGCTGACAAGACCCGCGACAGCTCCGGCACGCGACAGACCGCTCAAGATCGGGCGAATCCTTCGCACCCCCGGACGGGGAAGCGAGGACCGTCGTCGGCCCGGCCGTTGGTTCGAGCGTGCCGTCAGGCGAGCGTGACCTCGACGGGCAGCTTCTTGATGCCGTTGACGAAGTTGGAGCGGACGCGCGGCACTTCGCCGGCCAGGCGGATGCCGGCGATGCGCGGGATCAGTTCCTCGAACATGATGCGGATCTCGGTGCGGGCGAGGAGGTTGCCCAGGCACAGATGGGGGCTGCCCTTGCCGAAGGTGACGTGGTCGTTGTGCTGCCGGGCCACGTCGAAGTCGTAGGGGTTGCCGAAGATCTCCTCGTCGCGGTTGCCGGAGGCGTACCACATGACGACCTTGTCGCCCTCCTTGATCCGCTTGCCGCCGAGTTCGACGTCCCGGGTCGCGGTGCGCCGGAAGTGGTAGACCGGGGAGGCCCAGCGCAGGAACTCCTCGACCGCGGTCGGGATCAGGGACGGGTCGTCCTTCAACTTCGCCAGTTGGTCGGGGTGTTGCAGCAGGGCCAGCATGGAGTGGGAGATGGTGTGCCGGGTGGTCTCGTTGCCGGCCACCACCAGGAGCAGGAAGTAGTTGTCGAAGTCCTGCGCGGACAGCGGGATCCCGTCGCGCTGGGTCGAGTTGACCAGCTTGGACACCAGGTCGGTGCCGTCGCCGCCACGCCGCTGCCGGGCCAGCTCGCGGCCGTACTCGAAGACTTCGAGCGAGGCGGGTGAGCGGAAGGGCAGATCGCGGTACTTTTCGCTCTCGGCGCTGTGCAGGAGTACGTCCGCGTAGTCGGGGTCGGTGTTGCCGATGATGCGGTTGCCCCAGTCGATGAGCTGCTGGTTGTCCTCCGGCGGTACGTCGAGGAGGCGGGCCAGCACGTTGATCGGGAAGTCCGCGGAGACATCGGCGACGAAGTCGAACGTGCCCTTCGCGAGGGCCGCGTCCAGGGTCTGTGCCGTCAGCCCGCGCAGGAAGTCGCTGTAGCTGTTGATGACACCGGCGCCGAACTGCCGCTGGATCACGCTGCGCAGCACACGATGCCGGACGCCGTCCATCTCCAGGATGGAGGCCCGCTTCTTGATCTGGTCGTCGTCGACCTCCTCGAGGTTGACGAACCGCGTCGAGTAGGCCGGGTTCCAGCTCGGCGTGCACGTCACCGGCGACCGGGCCATCGACACCGTCGTGGACGCGTTCATCGCCGCCGACGAGGCCGCGCCCCGCCGCGACGCCCGCCACTACGTCATCCACGGCGACTTCATCGGCCCGGACAGCCTGGCCAAACTGGCCGCACACGGCTACGACGTCAACATGAACCCCGGGATCAAGTGGACCATCGCCGACCTCATGGACGAGGTCGTCGGACCCGCACGCTCGGCCTATCAGTGGCCCGTGCGGTCGGCGACGGAGGCCGGCGTCACCGTCTGCTCCAGCTCCGACGCTCCGATCACCGAGCCCGACTGGCGCCAGGGCGTGGCGTCGATGATGCTGCGCGAGTCCAAGGCCAGCGGCCGGCAGAGCGGCCCCGACCAGTGCGTGCCGCTCGCCGACGCCCTGCGTGCCTACACGGCCAACGCGGCCTGGCAGGACTTCGCCGACGACTGGACGGGCACGATCGAACCCGGCAAGGCCGCCGACCTGTGCGTCCTCGACCGCCCGCTGCTCGACCTCGACCCGCACGACCTGGCACGGGTGGAGGTGGACCTCACCGTGTTCGACGGGCGTGTGGTGCACGAGCGGTGAGGTCCTGAGCGGGGGTGTATGTGCGGCCGCCGGGGCTGTGCAGGGGCCCACGCATCCGGCCCGGCGACCCTGCGGCACGCCGCCGCAGGACGTGGTCGGCCGGTGTCGTACCAGGAACCGCGCGAGGGCGCCCTGAACCGCGTCCCCCGGGCTGTCGGCGCCGTCGAGTTCGGGTGCGCGGCGCCGGCCGTGGCGGTGACCGGTGTGGTGGAGCCGGTACAGCCCGAGCTGGTGATCGTCGGCGGCGGATTCGCCGCGGGCGTGCCGGGTTTCGTCGACGTGTTCGAAGCCCGTCCGGTCTGCCTGGCCCGGCCGGGACGACCACTGCCACCGCTCCGCCTCGCGGCCCTCGGCGGCGAGTCCTCGCTCCACCGCGCCGTCCTGGCCGCACGCGACAGGCTCCTCCTGACGCAGGGACACCCGGCGGACCGATCTGAATGAGGTGTACGCCATTCACTGGGCCGCCGACGGGGTGCGCTCAGGCTCGTGGCAAGGGAGTCCGGACGTGGCGGTGGATCGCCGCCGTGAGCATCGTGGCGGGACCCGTCAGGCTGCCGTGGACGAGTTCGGTGCGGTGGACGAGGTGCGGAGTCGAGAGTGGGACACCGGTCGCATCGGGGTCGCCCTCCCGATGGTGTGGCACGGCGGACGCGGGAAGCAGGGCGAGCCCGCCACCGACCGCGACGAGGGCCAGGAGACCGCGGACATCGGTGCCGGTGTAGTGCAGGCTGGAGCGGAACCCGTCGGAGCGTGCGAGGGCCCGCAGCCGGTCCAGCGGTGTGGCGACGTCGGGTGCGTCGATCCAGACGGCGTCGACGAGATCCTCCAGACGGAGCCGACTACGGCCTGCCAGCGGGTGCGTGCCGGGCAGGGTCACGACGACGGATTCCTCGCTCAGGGCGACCGTGGTGAGCGGACCGCTGTCGAGCAGGCGGAGCGGGTCGCTGGCAGCGGTGACCCCGTCGACGAGACCAAGGTCCGCGTCGCCGTTGGCGACGGCCTCGATGACACCATCACGGCCCATGGTGCTCACGACGATCGTCAATCGCGGCATCGAGCGCTGCAGTTCGGTGAGTACGGCCATGGTGTGCCGGACATCGGCGAGCGGCGACACCCCCAGGGTCAGACGGGCCGGCGGTTCGCCCGACAGGCGCTGGACGTCGGTCCGGGCGGCGCCGAGGCGCAGCAGGATCGGCGTGGCGTGCTCCAGCAGTCGCTGCCCGGCCTCGGTCGGGACGACCGGGCGGCGGTGCAGCAGTTGCACCCCGAGGTCCTTCTCCAAGGCGGCGACCTGCTGGGAAACCGCGGACTGGGTGTAGCCGAGGTCGCATGCGGCGGCGGAGAAGGATCCTGCACGGGCTACCGCCACGAAGGTCCGCAGGAGGTTGACGTCCATGACTATAAGTATCTCTGATACTTGGACGATGATCTCTTGTTGTACTAATAACTGCGGGCTGCGCACGATGAGCTCATGCAGAGCAACGACGAGACGCATACGGCGAAGGTGGCACTCGTGGGCGACCGGTCGCCGCACGTCCGGTCCCACACGCGGATACCCCTCCTGCTGGAAACCCTGCGGCAGCGGGACGGAATCGCCCTGGACGCCTACTGGGTACCGACCGAGGAGGCGCACGCCACCAGCCTGGACCGGTTCGACGGCATCTGGCTGTTGCCCGGCAGCCCGTACCGCAGCGAGGCCGGCGCGCTCCAGGCGGTCCGTACCGCCCGGGAGACCGGCATCGCCTACCTCGGAACCTGCGGCGGGTTTCAACACACGCTGCTGGAGTTCGCGCGCAACGTCTGCGGGCTCACCACTGCCGACCACGCCGAGAACACCCCGCACGCGAAGAGCCCGCTGATCGCACCCCTGGCCTGCTCCCTCGTCGGGCACGAGGGCATGGTCGGCATCACCCCGGGCTCGGCGGCCGAACGTGTCCTCGGCGTGGACCGGACCGTGGAGCGCTACCACTGCGGGTACGGGCTCAATCCCCAGTACCTGGATGTTCTGTCCGCTCACGGCATGCGGTTCACCGGCCACGACGGCCCCGACGTACGCATCGCCGAACTGCCAGGGCATCCCTTCTTCCTGAGCACGCTGTTCCAACCCGAACTCGCCATTGACGACGGGCGGCTTCATCCGATCGTGCGCGCCTTCGCCCACGCCGCCGTCGCACACGCGGCGGGCCGGGCCACCGTGCCTGTCTCGACCGGCAGGGGGTAGGGCGATGCGACCAGGAACACTGGCGGCGATCGGCAACACCCCGCTCGTGGAACTGCGGCGTCTCGCGCCCTCGACCGGTGCCCGGGTGCTGGTGAAGCTCGAATACCTCAACCCGACCGGCGCCATGAAGGACCGGCTGGCGTTGACGATGGTCGAGGGTGCCGAACGTGACGGCAGGCTCACGCCGGGGATGACGATCGTCGAGTACACCGGTGGCAGCACCGGCCCGGGGCTCGCGCTGGTCTGCGCGGTCAAGGGGTACCGGCTCAAAATCGTCACGTCGGCCTGCTTCAGCGATGAGCCGCGCCGGCTGATGCGGGCACTCGGCGCCGACGTGGAGGTGCTCGGCGCCGCCATCGCACCCGGTACGGTCACTCCGGCCGACATCGACGCGATGCGCGGCCCGCGCGGCCGACATCGCACAGCAACCGGGCCACTATTTCACCGACCAGTTCAACAACCCGTATGTGGTCGCCGGTCTGCGCGACGGACTCGGCATGGAGATCCTGGACCAGAGCGCGCACATGCCGGTGACAGCGTTCTGTACGGGTATCGGCAGTGCCGCATCCCTGCTCGGTGTGGCGGCGGCGATCCGTCGGCGCGACCCGCGCCCCCGAATAGTCGGCCTGGAGCCGGCCGGATCGCCGGGTATCACCGCCGGCACCCGGGGCGTCTTCGCGATGCAGGGCTGGAGTGGCTTCGCCCCACCGCTGTTCGACAGGGACGCCGTCGACGCGGTCGACATCATCAGCGACGACGACGCGTTCGCGACAACGTCCCGCCTGGCCGAGGAGGAAGGCATCTTCACCGGCGTCTCGGGCGGTGCCAACGTCCATGGGGCGCTGCGCCTCGCGGCCCGACTGCCGCGAGAGGCGGCCGTCGTCACGCTGGCACCCGACTCCGGCTACAAGTACCTGGGGAGCGGCCTGTTCGGATGAGCCATTCGTCAACAGGTGCCGTTTCTCCCGGACGGATGGCTATGGGCCGGCGCGCCCTTGCGGCACCTGTTCGTGATCAGAGGCTTCGACAGCGGCATCGACACCGGCAACACATACGGCGACTGTCCTGTCGTCCGCGAGGCCGCTGCCGCTGCCGAGTAGATGACCGGATCGGTCCGCTTCGGGACCCGATGCGGCCTGTCGCCGCCCCGTCCGTACGGCCGAAGCTTGGGGCATGACCCGAGCACTGATCGTCATCGATGTCCAGGAGTCCTTCCGCGCCGATCCGCTGTGGGAGACCATCTCCGACCCGAAGATCGCCGACAAGGTGAACCGACTGGTCCGGCATGCCAGGCGGGCCGGGGACCTGGTGGTGTGGGTACTGCACTCCGAGCCCGGGAGCGGCGGTGCCTTCGACCCGGCCCTCGGTCATGTCCGGCTGCTGGAGGAGTTGGAGCGGCGGGAGGACGGCGAGCCGTTGATCCAGAAGACCTCGCACAACTCCTTCACCACCACCAACCTGCAGCAACTCCTCACCGAGCACGGGGTCCGCGAGCTCGCCGTCTGCGGCATCCGCACCGAGCAGTGCGTGGAGACCACCGCCCGCGTCGCGAGCGACCTCGGCTACCAGGTCACCTTCGTCGTCGACGCGACCGCCACCAACCCGATCCCGCACCGCGACGCCCCCGCCGACCAGAGCGTCGCCGAACTGCTCGCCGACCCCCGTACGCTGCCTACCGACGAGATCATCCGGCGCACCGAGTACGCTCTCGCCGGACGCTTCGCCACCATCGCGACGGTCGACGAGGTGGAGGCAGCGGCAGACCTTCAGGCATGATGACCGAATCGTGAGCCACGTCGTCTTCTTCCTGGTGCCCGGAGTCCATCTGCTGGACCTGGCCGGCCCCGCGCAGGTCTTCTCCACCGCGGCCGACTTCGGGCACCCCTACACCCTGACCTATGTCGCCGAGCGGCCAGAGGTCCTCACCGCTCAGGGCCTGCCCCTGGTGGCCCGGCTCGACTGGCCCGAGCTGGGGCCCGAGGACCTGATCGTGGTCCCGGGCTGGCGGGCCGGCACCCTTGCCGACTCGCCCGCCATCACCGACGCCTCCCTGACGGTCCTGCGGGACCACCACGCCAGGGGCGGATCGGTGGCGAGCGTCTGCGCCGGGGCGGAGGCGCTCGGGCGGGCCGGCCTGCTCAAGGGCCGCCGCTGCACCACCCACCACGACGTGCAGGACGAGCTGGCCCTGCGGCATCCCGGGACGGTCGTCGTACGCGACGTCCTGTTCACCACCGACGACCGGGTGATCACCTCGGCCGGTATCGCCAGCGGCATCGACCTGGCCCTGCACCTCGTCGCCGGCCGGCACGGCCCCGCCGTCGCCGCCCAGGTCGCCCGGGACATGGTCGTCTACGCCCGCCGCAACGGCCACGAGCCGCAGTCCAGCGCGATGTTCCGGCACCGGTCCCACCTCGACGACACCGTGCACCGCGCCCAGGACCTCATCGACACCCGCTTCGACCAGCCGCTGCCGCTGCCCGGCCTCGCCACGGCCGTCGGCGTCAGCGCACGCACCCTCACCCGTCTCTTCACCCGCGCCACCGGCCTCACCCCGCTGCGCTACCAGCAGACCCTGCGCCTGGAACGCGCCGAGCACCTCATCAGCCACGGCTCGACGGTCGACGCCGCCGCCCGCTCGGTCGGCTTCGAGGACGCCCGGATGCTGCGCCGGTTGCGCACACGGGCGGCGTGACACCCACGTGCGCAACCGTCCCGGCCGAACCGGTCCGTCACCCGAAGGCCGGTGCACGTCCCCTGTCGGTCGGCGCGACCGCCTCACGGGCGGTGTGCAGACAGTGGTCGAACATCCGGTACCGGGCCGCCCGCACCTGCTGGGGCGGGTCGATGCTCGCGGTCAGCTCGGTGGCGTGGGCGCGCAGCAGGTCGTGGGAGGCGTAGCGCGCGGGCCTCCGGCGTGGGCAGTATGTGGAGGTGGAAGGGGTGGGCGCCGTCCACGGCGACCGGTCCGGCGAGCCGGTTGCGGCTGGTGACGATGACGAGAGCACCGTCGAAGTCCCCGACCTGCTCCTCGTCGGCGACGCCGACCCGCGCGCCGACCAAGAGGCACTGGAACGTACGGCCAAGTCCCTTCCCAGGGCCTGTCTTTCGGTGGTCCACGCGGCCCACCACGACTTGCTCAACGACCTCCAGCACCGTTCGGTGGCCGCCGCCGAGGTCGTCACCTTCCTCGAAACGCTCCGCAACGAACTGCGGCCGCTGATCACCGTACGGACGAGCGCCTGGTGAGCGCCCGCCGCACGAACTGTCCGCTCCCCGTCGTCTCTCTCTTCTCTCTTCGGCACACCTGAACCCCGATCACGGAAGCCCCTCCCCCACGTCCCGCACCTCACGGCTGCTGCGCCACCTGGACGACCGGCTCCGTCTCCAGGGCCACGACGTGACCCCGCTGGGCGTACGCACCCTGCCCGCCCAGGCCCTGCTCGGCGCGAACTTCAGACATCCGGCGATCGTCGCCGCCACCGACCTCTTCGCGCGGGCGGACGGGGTGGTGATCGGCACTCCCGTGTACAAGGCCGCCTACTCGGGCCTGCTGAAGTCGCTTCTCGACCTGCTCCCGCAGTACGCGCTGACCGGCAAGACAGTGCTGGGCGTCGCACATCATGCGCGGCTGGTTCACGCTGGACAAGGACATCACCACCGACGACCACGGCACGCCGACCGTCGCGCCCGCTGCCGCCGAGGCGCTGGAGCAGGTCACGGACCACTTCTCCGCCGCGCTGGGCGGGCGGACCGGTGCGCTGCGCCGGACGGCATGAGTCGGTTACGTCCGCTCTCGGAGCCGACCGGCACGAGGACACCAGGTCAGGAGGGTCGGCGGACCTCGGTGCCGGGCGAAGTAAGGGCGAACCAGGTCCGCGTCTCGTCCGCGGTCAGGACGCGGGTCAGCTCGGCCGTGCCTGGCAGATGCGGGAAGAACCGGTCGGCGTTCCAACTGCGCTGGTATGTCGGCTCGTCGAGCACGAGCAGGCGGCGTCCGTCCACCACGGGGATGTCGTCGGGCAGCCCCTCGTTCCAGATCCGCTCGCCGTCGGGGGCGAGGAGTTCGAAGGTTCCGGTCGCGATGGTCTGGGTGCGTCCCTGTGCGGGCTCGGGGTCCGTGGCCAGGCGGACGCTCTCCGCCGAGGGCGTGGTGCCGGGTACGTGGCCGCCGCCGACGAGGACATGGGCGAGCAGCGTGTGCAGCTGGAAGTTGTCCCCGATGCCGCCGATGCGTACCTCGAACCCGGTTCCGGTGGGCCTGTGCAGCACGATGAGGGGCTCGTCGTCGAGAACCGCCAGCGCGTGGGCCAGGCATTTGAGGTCGTGGTGCTCCAGGGCCGCCAGGTCGCGGCAGGCGGGGAGGATCGCGGACGCGTGCTGTCGGCGCACCTCGATGCTGCGGCACAGTACGGCCAGCGCGGGCGGCTGCCACTCCTCGACCGAGCACCAGGCCAGCGCCAGTCGCGTGGCCTCGTACTTGTCGTCGCCGAGACGGGCCAGCAGTGCGTCGTCGATGATCTTCTCGTCCGGCTCCGGCAGTTCGTCCTCGGCCGCGCCGGTGGCGGTCCAGCGCCGGGCGAACTCCAGGGCGTCGAGCAGGTCCTGGTGGACGCCGGCGAGGATCGGCTCGGCGCAGGCGGCCGGATCGGCCCCGCGCTCGACGCAGAAGCCGGCCGCCATCGCCAGCATCGGCCGCGGGCCGGTGGGCGGGAAGGCGGGAAGCAGCGCCGCCAACCGGGGCCCTGCCCATACGCGTTCAGCATCCGACGCCGACTGCACTGCGCTCATCATGGCGGTGAAGGCAGGCCCGGTGCGGTCGCCGTCGCGAGCGGCGACCGCGTTCTCCAGCTCGGACACGATGGCGGCGAGGCCCGAAGCCTCCCGCTTCCTCTTGAAGATCACCGGCACACCCTAGGCCCAGGGTCTGTCCGGAGGACCCCGGGGGTGGGCGGTGTAGCGTCTGGGAGTTGGTGATCAAGCCGTTCGGGGAGGGGCTGGGCGCGTGCGGGGGATCTGGGAAGAGACGCCGCGTGGGCTGCGTGGTGGGTGTGTGGCGCTGTGGGTCACCGGTGTGCTGCTGCTCGGCTTGGGTTGGTGGGGAGATCACGAGGGGTTCTGGGCGGACAAGGCGTTCGTCACCAACGTCTTCTCGTCCGTGACGGCTGCGGCGTTCGGTGTCCCGCTGGCCCTGGTGGTCCTCAACCGGGTTGCCATGGGGCAGGCCGAGGCGATGGAAGCACGTGCCGGGCGACGTCTGGCCATGCGGGTGGCCAGTGATTTCGCCGCGTCCGTGCCCCGCCTGGTCCCCGGGCCCGCGGCTCGCCTCGATGACGCGGCGGCCGGGCTGCTCGCGATGGAACGGACCGCTCAGACAGCTCTCAAGGACTGGGAGGCGAACCGGGACGACGGCGTTCTGGCTGAGCTCCGGCAGCAGCTCGCGGACGGGACGCTGGAGCATGCCCTGGAGGAGTTCCGTACCGCGGTGCGTCCGGGCCGCCAGACCGTCCCGGCGGTGGCGGAAGTGGCGGCGCACTGGTCGTTCCTCAACACGACCGTGCGCAGCAGACTGCTGGAGACCGGCGGGGTCTGGTTGAGTGCGCATCAGGCCGCCCAGATCGACGCGTACGTGTCCCGGCTGACGGCCGACCCCTATCTGGACGGCTGGCTGCGCGACCTGGACATCGCACTGCGGCGGTTCACGGGTGGCGCGGACATCTCCGGGGCACTGCAGGAGCTGTGGCGTCAGCTGGAGATGGGGTCGGAGGTGGCCGAGGCCGTGATCGGGCTCGGCGCTCTGAGCCGGGAGGCTTGTGCCGTCCTTGCACCGGCGGGTGCCCGTACTGCCGTATGAATCGGGCGAGTTCGCCTCGGTGGCCCTGTTCTCTTTGGTGCCGGCGAGGTCTCCGGCTCCGGCTCGGTGAAGCTGAACTCAGGGCTCGCACGAGGGGAGTTCTTGCGCGGTCAGCAGCCCTCGAACAGTGCCGAGGGCGTTCTTCGGCGCATCGGTGAGCTGATCGACGATGACGCTGCATCCCAGCCAGGTGGACCCGCACTCCTCGACCATGCTCCTGACGGCCGCTGCCTGGCTTCCGGTCTCGATCCAGTCGTCAACCAGCACAACGCGGTCTCCCGGCCCCAGCGAGGATCGCTGGAGGCGCAGAGTATGACGAAGGCGTCGGTAGTCGGGAGATGACTGGCGCACGATTTTCTCGCCCGGGAAGAGGCCCTCGCCCTTCCGGACGGGAACGAAACCGACGCCGAGCTCGACAGCCGCGGCACCGCCCAGGAGGAATCCCCGCGACTCGATCCCGCAGACCGCGGTGACCTGCTCGTCCCGGAACGGTTCAACGAGACCGGCGACCACCGCGGCCAGGGCCTTGGCATCCCGAAAGACCGCCCACACATCCGCGTGACCGCCGATCCACCGGAAGTGGTCAAGCGCCAGGTCACGTGCGGTCGGAGGCATGAGCGGAAGTCTTCCGATCGCCGGACAACGCGGCAAACCATTAACGACCACCTGGGCACCTTGGCCAAGCCCCGAACCGTTCAGATCCTTGCTCGGGTTGTCGGCAGCAGGAAGCTGCGGCGTTCGTCGTCGGTGAGTCGGCGGAAGACCCGGGACCGGGCGCGTCTGAGGAGGCCGTCCATGTCGGTCGCGGGCTCCCAGATTCTTCCACTGCGGTCGCGGGAGACGGTGGCCAGGTGGGAGCCGTCCGGATGCCACGCCAGACCGTTGGCCTGGTCGTCGTGGACCCCGATGACCGTGAGCTCTCGGCCGTCGTCCGGGTTCCAGAGCCGTACGGTGCGGTCCCAGGACACGCTGGCCAGATGCCGCCCGTCGGGTGACCAGGCGACGCCTTGGACGCGTTCCTGGTGCCCGGTCATGGTGACGAGCCGGGCACCGCTGAAGGGGTCCCAGAGGCGAACCGTGCGATCCCGGGAGCCGGTGGCGAGCCGACGGCCGTCAGGTGACCAGGCGACGCGCCATGCGTAGTCCGTGTGCCCCTGCAGGGTCGTGACGGCTGTTCCCCGGCGGGTGTCCCAGACGCAGAGCGCCTTGTCGGTCGACGAGGTGGCGAGGTAGCGGCTGTCGGGAGACCATGCGGCCCCGCCTATCCAGTACTTGTCCCCGCGGAGCATCCTGAGTTCGGTGCCGTCCGAGGCATCCCAGATACGGGGGTGCTGTCGCGCGATGCCGTGGCGATCCGGGTGCCGTCTGGGGACCAGGAGACCGTCGTGAGTTCGTCGTCGTGGCCGCTGAGCACGGCGAGCTGCGTCCCGCCGCGTACGTCCCAGATTCGGGCAGTGGCGCCGCTGAAGGCGGTGACCAGTCGCTCGCCGTCCGGGGACCACGCCAGGTCGGACACGGCACCTTCGTGTCTCAGCGTGGCCACCGCGGAGTTCTGTGCGACGTCCCAGATCACGGCCGTGCCGTCCTGGGACGCGGTGGCGAGGCGGGTGCCGTCGGGCGACCAGGAGACGTTGTGGACCGAGTCGTCGTGACCGAGCAGGGTGCCGGTCCGGCTGCCGCGCGGAGTGGCGTCCCACATGGCCACCGTCCGGTCGCGGGAGACCGTGGCGATGCGGTGGCCGTGCCAGGCGATGCCGTTGACGCTGTCGGTGTGGCCGGTCAGCAGTGATTCCTCACCGCTGTCCGCGTCCCAGACACGGACGGTGCGGTCATCGTCTCCAACGGCGATGTGGCGACCGTCCGGGGACCACGTCACGCAGGTCAGCGGTGTCAGCGAGGTGAGCTTCCGGGACTGCGGTTCGTCCCCTTCCTCCTCTGCTTCGGCGATGTTCCAGACCACGGCCGTACGGTCCTCCGACACCGACGCGAGACGGCGGCCGTCGGGGGACCAGGCGACGGCCGAGACGCTGGCCCGGTGGCCGGTCAGCTCGGTGGTACGCCCACCGGGTGACAGGGACCAGACGCGCACCGTGCCGTCGTCCGACCCGCTGGCAAGTTGCCGTCGGCCGGGTGACCAGGCCAGGGCCCACACAGGCAGCTCGTGACCGGTCAGCACGGTCAGTTCGGCGTACGTCTCCGCGTCCCAGATCCGTACGGTTCGGTCACTGCTCGCCGTGGCGAGCCGGTCGCCGTCCGGTGACCACGCGAGAGCCCCGACGCCGTCGTCATGACCGGTGAGTACGCCGAGTTCGGCCCGGGTCTCGGCGTCCCAGACGGTGACGGTACGGTCCCGCGAGCCACCGGCCAGCCGCTTCCCGTCAGGTGACCAGGCCACGGCGTACACCCTGTCGCCGTGGTGAGGGGTGAGGACGACGGGGTCCGCGGCACCGTCGGCCTCCCAGATCCGGACCGTCCCGTCGTCCGACGCGGTCGCCAGTCGCGCCCCGTCGGGAGACCAGGCCACGGCATTGACGTCCTGTTCGTGGCCCCGGAAGACCGCACGCCGCCGGGAGGCGCCGAGAGCGGTGTGCAGTGCCTGTTGCGCCGCCGAGGTGGGCGCGCACTCCTCGATGGCGGCGAACGCCGCAAGGATCGCCAACTCCGGGTCGCGTTCGGCGCTTTCCAGAGCCCGGTGGGCGACCGCGTCGGCGACACGTTCCATGGCGACTCTGTCCTGGCTGACGGAACGCTCCAGAAAAGCAGCGACGAGCGGGACGCCGGTGAGGGCTTCAGCCGCCTCGTCCGCCCATTCGCGTGCGACGCCCAGCCGTTCGCCGCTCAGCAGATAGGCGTCCTGCCGGCCCGAGCGTTCCCAGTCCTGGGCCCACCTTTCCAGCTCCGTACGGCGCCGCAGCCTGTCCGTACTGGCCGCGACGGCTTGACGCAGCGGAGCCCACTGCCGGAAGAGCGCCTCATGGGCGACGTCCAGCACGGCATCGTCGCTGGTGAGCAGGCGTCCGGTGACGAACGCATCGGTCACGGTGCGCTCTTCGGGCGTGAGGTGCTCGCGCCGCACGCGGCGGCGGGTCGGTTCGCCGTGCTCCAGGGTCACGAATTTCAGCAGTGTGGAGAGCACTGGCGTGTCCGCGTCGGCCGTACGCAGGTCGGCGGTGATCCGGTCCGCGTGGTCGGACAGTGCCCCGGCGACCCCGCCCAGGCGACGGTAGTCGTCCTCCGTCACCGTCCCACCGGAGCCGACCCGCAGGAAGAGTTCCCGAAGGGTGTACGCCAGCAGCGGTAGCGCGTCCCCGCCTCCGGTGTCGTCCACCATCCGGGCCACGACCCCGGGAGCGAAGCTCAGGCCCGCCTGTTCCGCGGGTTTTTCGATCACCTCGAACAGCTCTGTTCGGCCGAGCACGCCGACCAGCGTCGGCCGGTGAGTCAGCGCTGCATATCCGGTCCCCAGAAAGTCGGTCAGAAAGTCTGATCGCAAGGTGGCCACAACCCACAGCTGCGGATCCGCCGCAAGCGACTCGTCGATCAGCGACAGGAGCGCGCCCCGGTCCTGGGCTCCGGTCAACGTGAGGAGTTCCTCGAACTGGTCGACGACCAGGAGCACCGGCGCGGCACGTCCGCCCCGCTCCGTACGCAGCCGGTCCAGGCACCGCCGTACGCCCACGGGCCCTTGGGCGAGTTCCGCCCGGACCTGCTCGACGGTCGCATCGGGCAGCACCGCGGCAAGACTTGACGCGAAGCTCCCCAGCGGGTCGGCGCCGGGTGCGAACGGTGGAGCGATCACCCAGAGGCCGCGCCGCCGTCCCAGGGCGGGCAGCAGCCCTGCCCGAACCAGCGAGGACTTGCCGCTCCCGGAGGGACCGATCACCGCGACGAACCGGTGCGCACGGGCCGGAGCGGACGGATTGAGCCTGCCGACGAGATCCCTGATCTCCCGGTCACGGCCGAAGAACACGCCGGCATCGTTCTCGGTGAACGCCTCCAGCCCGGGGTACGGCGGCTGGGAGGAGTTCCACGTCCGCGTGATCGCGACAGGCCGCTCCAGGAAGTGCAGCCAGACCTGTCCCGCGACGAGAAGCAAGAGCACGACCGCGACCAATGGCACCGACCATTCCCGCAACAGGCGCAGTGGCCACGGGACATGATCCGTCCGACTGGTGGCGTAGTTGGCCGCCATGCCCAACAACGCCCCGAGCAGCATGAGCAGGACGTCCAGGACAAGTTTTACCGGACGACCGTCCACGCATCCCCCACCAGAATCCGAGTCAGTCAGCACTCCACGCGCTCCGGCCAACCCTATGCACGACTGTTCGACTCGACCGTCTCTGCCCGGCAGCAGGACACCAACACCAGCGCTCTCGCCAACCAGGTGTATTGACCCGCAGGGTTGTTCACACGGCTGATGGGTGGTTGGCCGCCGAGTGCGGTGTGGCAACGATGGTGGTTGTGAGTGCGCAGGACGTCTGCCAGAGCTGCGGTGCGTTCGTCGTTGCTGGTGTAGGGCCGCGGAAGGTCGGCCGGCGCTGCTACGGGGGACTGCGTCAGGTCGAGCGACCGGGAACCGTCCGCCTCGGTGAAGAGGCCGACCGGTTGGAAGCCGTTCTTCTCGTAGTAGCGGATGGCGCGAGGGTTGTCGGCGCGGACGCCGCCCCACAGGATGATCCTCGTCCTGCCAATTGTGAGCGGCACGACGTACTCGGGTTTCGAGGGGACAGCCTGTGACGGACGACGGATGCGTCTTTTGTGCAATAGCGAGAGGTCAGGTGGAAGCCAGCATCGTCCACGAAGACGAATCGGTGATCGCTTTTATGGATCTCCAGCCCGTCACCCCAGGCCACTTGCTGGTCGTCCCCAAGGCACACGCGGTGGGACTGGAGGATCTCCAGGAGGACGCGGGCGTCCAGGTCTGGAGAGTCGCGCATCAGCTCGGACGCGCACTGCGCCGATCAGGTTTGCGATGTGAGGGCGTCAACTTGTTCCTTGCGGACGGGGAAGCAGCCTTCCAGGAGGTCTTCCACGTTCACCTGCATGTCTTTCCCCGCTTCGCAGGTGACCCGTTTCGTATTGATGCTGACTGGCGCGTCCAGGAACGAGACCAACTCGACGAGACGGCCGCTGCCGTCCGTGGCGGCCTCGCCGCCCTCGACGCCGGGCAGCACTGAAGACCATCGCTCTCCGGGCCGGCCACGGTCTTCGGCCCGAGGGCAAGGAAGTTCATCGAGTGGCCCCCACGGACGCCAATTCCCGGGGCCGCTGAACGACGTCACAGCCTCCTCGTGAGCGCCGACAGAGCCACTCGATGAATTGACCGTGGCTGCACCCGCGTTGGCGTGCCGGTCCGGGAGCCTGGGCTCAGCTCGCGGTCGAGTCCTTGGTCAGCGCGTCCATGAAGAGGTCGACGAGCGGGCGGGCTTGCTCTTTGGTGCCGTGCTGCACGGAATAGGCGATGCCACCCATGAGGAGCAGGACGTTGTCGGGGGCGACGTCCGTTCGCAGGCTTCCGTCTCGGGCGCCGGCCGCGAGGAGGGTGGCGACGGCGTCGGTCAGGAGCGCACGGCTGTCGGAGTACGGATCGACGCCGGAGGCGATGACCGCGTTGAGGGCTTCGGACATCCCGCTCTTCGCCGTGGCGTAGTGGATGAAGTGTTCCATCCACATCCGGGTGGCCTCGACGGCCGGGTGCTGGGCGAGGAGGTCCTCCACCTTCTCGCACACCTGGGTGAGTTGGCGCCGGTAGGCGGCGTCGATGAGGACTTCCCGAGTCGGGAAGTGCCGGTAGAGCGTGCCGACACCGACGCCCGCCTGCTTGGCGATGGCGGCAGGCGCGGTGTCCAGCCCCTGCTCGGCGAAGGCCTGCGCGGCGACCTCCAGCAGGCGCTCCCGGTTCTGCAGCGCGTCACTTCTGGTGCGGCGGGGCGTGGCGGGCATGCGGGTTCCTTCGGTGCCGGTCTCCAGTTGCTTTCCGGAATCCGTTCCGCTTAACTCTTAAACGGAACGAGTTCCGGTATCACTCTACTTCAGGAGACTCCCATGCCCGCCCCCTCCGACAAGGCCTCACGGCACTGGTTCGTCACCGGAGCCTCCGGTGGACTGGGCCGCCATCTCACCGAGTACGCCCTCCGGAACGGCGACCGCGTCACGGCGACGGTCCGCCGCCCCGCAGCCCTGGAAGACCTGCGTGAGACGTACGGCGACCGGCTGACTGTCGAGATCCTCGACCTCACGCGGCCGACCGACGTGGACGAGGTGGTCGGCAGGACGCTCCGGTCCGGGCCGGTGGACATCGTGGTCAACAATGCCGGATACGCGGTCGTGGGCGCCGCCGAAGAAATGACCGTCGAGCAGATTCGCGACCAGATCGAGGTTCTCCTGCTCGCGCCGATGGTGATCACCCGTGCCTTCCTGCAGCCGATGCGCGAGCAGGGCGGTGGCCGAATCATCCAGATCTCCAGCGTGGGCGGCCAGGTCGGCATCCCCACTCACAGCTCCTATCACGCGGGTAAGTGGGGGCTGGAGGGCTTCACCGAGAGCGTCAGCCGCGAGGTCTCCGACTTCGACATCCACCTCACTCTGGTCGAGCCCGGCGCCACCCGCACCGGCTTCGCTTCGGCCCTGCAATACACCACCGAGACGACCGTCTACCGCGACAACGCCGTCGGCCAGACCCGGCGCTACCTGGAAACCGCAGACGAGAACGTCTTCACCGGTGACCCGGCCAAGCTCGCCGCCGCCATCTACGACACCACCCGCCACCCGAGCCCGCCCCTGCGCCTGCCTCTCGGCTCCGACACCTACAGCGCAATCCACGCGACACTCACCGAACGTCTCACCGCGCTCGAAACCCAGAAGGACCTCGCTGATTCTGTCGCCTTCACCCACTGATTCGCCCCACCGGCACGACACGTCAGGAATCTCGCCGCCCTTACGCCTCCCTTCAACACCCGGATGTGGGAGCCGTCGACGGCTCCACGGGAGAAATCGAGGGCGTTCGCGCTGCGGAGGTCGGCGAGGAGGAACCCCGTGCGGCCGGGGCCGTACACCTGCCTCGGTCCACTCGGCCAGGCGGCGCCAGCAGGTCGTTCCACGGCTCGATCACCGCCCACAGCTCGTCTTCGACTTCCCATGGCTTCGGCCGCGCCACCGCACTCCCCCCAGGTCGTCATTCCCGGAGTGCTCCCGTTCGACCGGCCAACCCCGCTGATCGGTACGCGGATGCTGTCCGAGTCCAAGCCAAGAAGGTTGCGGACAGCTCCTGTTCCCAGGCATTGGTGACTTGTTGCGCCGGCACGCGCGGGTTTCCTGGCGAGGGCCTACCACCAAGAGGTGCAGCTGGCGCCGTCGATCTCTCCGGGGCTGGACAGGACCGCGCAGACCTGGAAGGCCCGGCTCGCCGAGCTGCCGGTCGGGTAGGCCGGAGTCGTGATCCTTGCGCCGGCCGACTTCACCTCGAACGGGCCGCACAGGAACGGGCCGCACAGGATCGACGTCGCTTTGTTGTCGTTGGTGACATACATCCAGACGCTGGCCCTGACACCGGGTCCCCAATCGCCGGCTCCTCCGGTGCTCAAGACGCCCCATCCCATCTGTCTGCCGCCGACGTTGCCGGCCTGCATCGCCCACGAGGGGGATGTCGGTGAAACCGTTGGCGCCTCCCGTGCAGTCGGACGCCGCCGCCTGAGCCGCACCGGAAGAACCGGCCAGGAGCCCTGCCCCGAGTACGAACGCGGCCGTTCCCACGCTGAAGATCCGGCGGATACCGTGCATGTCCTCTCCCTGGTCGAAGAGCTGACGGCTCCCGCAGATCGGCCCTTTGCCGTCATGCCCGCCTGCCGGAACCTTCGTCATGTCCTCACGACGGTGTTGGACGACTCTCCGTATGAGTACGAAGACGGGGGCCGGCGACACTCGCGGTGGACATGAGTGTCGATCTTGCTGGGCAGTCCGATCCTGCTTCATGCACGACGACACGGTGTGCACCGGGTGGAGGTGGACGCCGTCATCTTTACGTTCCATGGTCGGATGAGATACGGATTCCTGGCCGAGCTGTCGGTACAAGACCGCTGACGGCCGCAATGATGCGGCAGCTCCGTGGGGAACTGCCCGCAACGCTTGCCTGTCGATGCCCCACCCGTACCGCGCGCTCGCTGGAGACGCTTCGGGGATACAGAGGTGACGGTCTCGTCACGCCCCAGTCGGCACACTGCGTCGGAGTGTCCCCCGGACACCGAGTTCCTGTCGCCACTGCCGGCTGTGGGAGGGGTTCCGTCCGATGCCAGTGCCGAAGGCTCTCGGGCTGCGGCCGAAGGTGTCGACGACGGTGCTCACAACCGCGAAGGGCCGGTCGGAGGAATCCGGTCCCGCCCGTACTCCGTCGCCGTCGTCCAACGCGGCGGTGACGGCCGGCCTGGTGAGCGGACGCGGCCCGGCGCCGGCCCCTCCCTTCCCGGGGCGACTCCCGCCTGCCGCACAGGACATGCTCGGCAACAGCGCCGTAGCGGCAGCCGGTCGCGGTGAGACCGGCGTGGCCCGGCCGGCCGGTGGCACTGCGGTCGTAGACACTCCCGCAGCCGGACCGGCCGTCGATACTCCGGCCGTTGGCGCTGCAGTCGTCGCCGAACCGGCGGCACCGGAGGCGGTGGAGGCGGCCGCTTCTTCCGGTGCCGCGCCGGACGTCAAGTCGCGGCCCGGCCCGAACGCGGACCCGAAGTTCGCGAAGCTGAAGAAGGACGTGGGGCAGAAGAAGCGAACGCTGGCCGCCTCACACCCGCCACCGCGGACCGAGGCGGGCGCGGCGCAGGACGCCGCCCTTCCGCCGAAGGACGACGCCGAGGCACAGGGCAAGACGGCCAACGCCGAGCAGATGAACGAGGCCCAGCCCAAGGAGTTCGACAAGGACGCGTTCATCAAGGCGGTCGAGAAGGCGATCGCCGACAAGGCCCCCAAGAACCTCGACGAGGCGGACAAGTTCGCCGACTCCGGCAAGGCCGACGAGATACGCGCGGAAGTGGACGGCAAGGTCGGCGAGGGCAAGTCGGACTCGGCGCAGCAGATCGCCACGACGACCGCCGCCCCGCCCGACACGTCCGCGGCCGTGCCCAAGAAGGTCGTACCGATGACCGCGGACCGGCCGCCCGGGGCCCCGGGCACCCCGGCACCCTCGAACGCCGTGCCGGACAAACTTCCGCCGTCGGCCACCGATCTGTCCGCCGGGCCCGCCGAGGTCAATCAGAGGATGGCGGACGCGCAGGTCACCGAAGCGCAGATGCAGAAGTCCAACGAGCCCACGTTCAAGAAGGCCGTGGGCGAGAAGAAGGCCGCCGAGCGCCACTCCGAGGTGGCCCCCGGCCGGATGCGCGGGCACGAGAAGAAGGAACTCAGCGCGGCCACCGCTCAGGCGAAGCGGCTCGGCACGGCCGCGATGGGCGCGATGGGCGCCCAGCGGGTGCTGACCGGGCAACGGGTCGACACGGGCAAGGGCGGCGCCAAGGGCCGGGACGAGGAGAAGAGGGCCCAGGTCACGACGCTCCTCCAGGGTGTCTTCGACAGGATGCAGAAGGACGTCCAGGGCACTCTGGACGGTCTCGACAAGCTGGTCGACGAACAGTTCGGCAGGGGGGAGAAGCAGGCGCGGGACGCGTTCACCGCCGAGCACAAACGGGGGATGGAGGAGTACAAGGACCGGCGGTATTCGGGTCCGGGGGGCAGCCTGCGCTGGGGGTGGGACCTGTTCGCAGGGCTGCCCGCAGAAGCCGACAAGATCTTCGAAAAGGCCCGCGACAACTACGTACGCCGGATGCGGCAGGTCATCTCCGATGTCGCCGACACCATCGGCGCGGAGCTGAACCGGGCCAAGAAGCGCATCGCGCAGGGCCGGACCGAGATGCGGGACGCGGTGCAGAAGCTCCCGGCCGACCTGCGCTCCATCGGCCGGGAAGCGGCGGCCGAGTTCACCGACAAGTTCGACGAACTCACCCAGTCCGTGGACGACAAGGGCACCGAGCTGGTCGACACGTTGGCCACCAAGTACACCGATGCCCTCAAGTCCGTCGACGACGAGATCGCCGCGGAGAAGGAGAAGAACAAGGGGCTTGTGGCCAAGGCCGTGGACGCGGTCAAGGCCGTGATCAACACGATCATGGAGCTCAAGAACCTGCTCCTGTCGGTTCTGGCCAAGGCCGCGCAGGCGGTGATGCTGATCCTCAAGGACCCGATCGGCTTCCTGCGCAACCTGGTGACCGCCGTCGGCGCGGGCCTCAAGCAGTTCCTGCGGAACATCGGCAGGCATCTGCAACAGGGCATCATGTCCTGGCTGTTGGGCAAGACGTCCGAGGCCGGCATCGAAATGCCCGCGAAGTTCGACACCCAGGGCATCGTGCAGATGCTGGCCTCTCTGCTCGGGCTGACCCCGCAGAGCATCCGTGCCCGGATCATCCGCAAGGTCCCGAAGATGGAACCGGCCATCAAGGCGGTGGAGGCGGGGGTGCCACTGTTCGCCGCGGTCAGCAAGCGGGGCGTCGCCGGCATGTGGGACGACCTCAAGAGCCGCGTCGGCGACATGAAGAAGGACCTGCTCGACAAGGTCATCGCGTATGTGACGCCCACGATCGTCGAGGCCGGGATCATGTGGGTGCTCTCGCTGCTGAATCCCGCGTCCGCGTTCGTACGCGCGGTGAAACTGATCATCGACATCGTCAAGTTCGTGGTCACCCAGGCGCGTCAGATCTTCGACTTCGTCAACGCCGTCCTCGACGCGGTCATCGCGATCGCCCGGGGCGGCAGCGGCGGCGTACCGGCCATGATCGAACGCGCCCTGGCCCGCGCCATCCCCGTCCTCCTCGGCTTCCTCGCCGCCCTCCTGGGCGTCGGCGGCATCGCCGCCAAGGTCAAGCAGATCGTCCAGGCCATGTCCAAGCCGGTGGGCCGGGCGGTGGACTGGGTGATCGGCAAGATCGTGGGGCTGGTGAAGAAGCTGTGGGCGAAGATCAAGTCGAAGTTCGACAAGAAGAAGCCGACGCAGAAGACCAAGCCGAAGCCGCAGCGCCGACCGGAACGAAAACGACCGGGCAGCCCACGCAAACGCCGCCCGGACAATCTACGGCGTCCCGACAAGCGACGACATCCCAAGGCCGGGCCGGATCAAAAGCGGCCGGGCGAAGGCCACACCCTCAAACCGAACTGGGAAACCGTCAGATTCTCCGCGGACGGGCACGCGCATCGGCTCTTCGTCGCGGCGTCCGGCGGCAAGGCGACGCTCATGGTCGCCAGCACGGAGCAGCCGGTCGTGAGCTATCTCAACCGCATCATCGCCGATGAGAAGACCAATCCCGAGGTCAAGCAGAAGGCTCAGGCCGCGCTCCAGCTGGCGACATCCGCAGGTGGTCAGGCGAACGAGATCGCGAAGCTTGCGGTGCACGTCCCTGAGAAGGGGGAAGCGGCGGCCAAGCAGAAGATGTCCAAGGAGCAGGCGGAGCTCTCCGCCGAACAAAAACAGCTTGCCGACCTGCTCAAGGAAATCTTTGACCAGAAGAACTCCATCGAGCCCTGGCTCGGCAAGCCCGTCGCCGATGTACCGAAGGGACTGCTCGGCTACGACGTCCGGCCGGACAGCGGAACGTTCCTGTTCGGCGAGAGCTACTCGTTCCTGCAGATTCAACGCGCAAGCGGGTTCGGATCGGCCGAAGAAAGCAGCTTCCCGATGGTGCACGTCGACCCGCACGAACTGGTGCAGAAGGGCGCGGGCATCCTGCGGGCCGACATGGAGGTAATCAAGGCGTACCGCGCCGCGATCGCCGCCCACCGGGACAAGCTGAAGCTCGACGAAGCGCCGGATCTAGAGGGTAATCCCGATGGTCTCGCGAGCCAGCTGGAGAAGGGCGCCAACAAGCAACGGCCATTCAATATGGGCATCCGTAAGCAGATGGAAGCCATCGTGAACTTCCTTCAGAAGGGTGGAGATCTCACCGGCGTCGAGGTGAAGGTCGGGAAGAAGCGCGTCGACTACACGGCCCGGATGAGCATCGACGGCCGGGCACAACACGTCATGATCGAGTACAAGCACGTGACCGGCAAGCTCAGCACCGCACGCCGGGACGAGTTGGTGACCAAATTGGCGGCCCAGCTCACCGGTCAAATAGAAGGCGGTCGTGGAAAATACACCACGCACATCATCGACTGGCCTGAGTTCAGCAGCCTCGACACACGTTCACAGGCAGAGTTCCGTGACGTCATCGAGGACGCCAAGGAGGTGGGTGCGACGATGGGCATCGACGTGAGATGGAACGGGTGATGGCCATGGATGATTCGTACGCGGCAGGCAGCCAGCTGGTCCTTCAGATGGAGGCGTCCGACGGGACCGAGAGCACCGTGCTGCGCAGAGCCGTTACCGCGCTGGGCCAGTTTGCCGGCGAAGGCTTTGAGCCGAAAGGCGCCCGCAGTACGCGCTTCCTCAACGGGGAAGGAGCGGCTATGAGGGTCGCTCTCACGCATCCTGCTCACTCGGCACTCAACTCCTGGGTTCATGTGAGTCTCGGCGATTTCGAGCCGGACGGCGTCGGCACGATCTTCTTGACGGTCCACTTGGACGAGCCGGGGGACGTTCTCAAGCAGGAATGGGAGATGGCTGTCGCCCTGACATCACAGCTCGTGGCAGGCCTCAACCCGAGCCTGGTGCATCTGACAGCGTGGCACCTTGACGGCTACGGGGAGATCTATCCGTCCACGCGCCTTCGGCCCGGCTCCCACCTGCCGGAAGAGTTCGGACCGTGGACCTATGTCTCCGGCAATGGGCTCACCGACCAGGTTCGTGTTCGACTCGCGGCCCTGCCTGGGTACGCTTCCCAGGCGCTCGGGGACGGCTGGCTGGTGAGGGCCGTCGAAAATCCCGGTGCCGAGCCGACCGAACAGTTCCGGGACGCGCTGAAGGCACTGGACACCGAACCGATCACCTACCGAGCGGCTCGTCTCGCCGCCGCTTGATCGGTTGGAACCGCGGGCGGGAACCTGTCGAGGCGGACCGGGAGGTCTCGAACGCGGACGCCGGTCGCGTGCCAGATCGCGTTGACAATGGCGGCGGCTGAGCCGCACATGCCGATCTCGCCGCTGCCCTTGGTGCCCGTCGGGTTGAGCTGATCGATGTTCTCGTCGAGCGCCAACACGGTCGTGCCCGGTCTGCTCCAGACACGTGCCTGTGCGTTAGCGATCCACCAGGCTCGGGAGATGCGCAGCTCCGGCGAGGAGATCGAGGGCATGGCGGAGGCTCGGATTCGACGTGACGTCGGAGGAGAAGCTGTCATGGCCGAGCAGATGGACCACCTGCACGACATGGCTCAAGCTCCGAACGTCGACACCCAGGTTCTGCCGTTCACCGCTGGAGCCCGCGAAGCGGCGCACGAGTGCCCTAATCGATGTGACGTCGGCCGTACCAGGTCATCACACCCTGCTGCCAGCGATCCTGCCAGTGGGCTGAACCGCAGCGTGTGTCGCGGTGCCCCGAGGATGGCGTCCTGGGGCTGGCTGTGGTGTCACCGATTCGGTGCGTCCTCGCAGCGCGTCTTCATCGGCATGACGAGCAGCGGTACAGCTGGGGCCGCCTGTGCGGCCGCTTTGGTTGTGGCTGCGTTGCCGAGCTGGTCCTGGGCAGCGGTCGGTGGTGCCTTGGCCAGCGCGTACATGCTGCGGGCCGCCGTAGCATTGCTCACCGGGCTCGGCGTCGGAGCCAGCACCTGGCGGGTGGCCGTCGCCGCCTCCTGGGCCCGCGCCGGCGGCACCGGCGCCACCAAACGGTGCAGGGAGAGCGGCGGTTCAGTAGGCAGCATGCTTGTCACCCCTGGGATCCGTCGTCGAGCAGGTGGGCGTGTGGGCCTAGTTCGGCCGGGCGGAGGAGGCGGGCCTCTCGTTGGAACTGGCGGGCCACGCCTCGTACTACGTGGCGCATTCCGATCGTAGCGCTGTCGGCGTCCGCTGCCGCCAGTGCGGCGGTGCGGGCCGCGGCCGTGATGCCCGCGCCCGTCATGTCCAGGCGGGCCAGGATCTCCAGGTCCATGTCGGGGGCCAGCGGGGCCTCCGGAGGGAAGGCCAGGCGCCAGAGTCGGCGGCGTTCCGGCGCGGCGGGCCGCGGGAAGTGGAGGACGAAGTGGAAGCGGCGGGTGAACGCCGGGTCGATGTTGTCCTTGAGGTTGCTCGTCAGGATCACCAGGCCTTCGCTCGCCTCCAGGCGTTGCAGGAGGTAGCCGACTTCCAGGTTGGCGTAGCGGTCCGTGCCGTGCTTCACCTCGCCGCGCTTGCCGAACAGGGAGTCGGCCTCGTCGAAGAGCAGTACCGCGTGGCTCTCCTCCGCCTGACGGAACGCCGCCTCCATGTTCTTCTCCGTCTCCCCCACCCACTTGGACACGACCTGGGCGAGGTCCACCTTCAGCAGTTCCAGGCCCAGCATGCCGGTGACGATCTCCGCGGACATCGTTTTGCCCGTCCCCGGCTCGCCCGTGAAGAGCGCCTTCACTCCGCCGTGTGCCGTGCGGTGGGCGAAGCCCCAGGTCTCGGCGATTCGGGGCCAGGCGCGGAACGCCGAGGCGATCTCCAGGATCTGGTTCAGCTGGGCGTCCGGCAGGACCAGGTCATCGACGGTGCGCCGGGGCACGATCGACTGGACGCCGCTGCCGCTGCGCCCCCGCGTGACGGTGGCGATGGCGGGTTCGACGTGGTCGGAGACCGGTTCCGGGCTGCCGTTGCCGGCCAGGCGCGCCCCGGCGCCCGCGACCGACGCCACGGCGCGCAGTTCCCCGCCGCTCATCCGGTAGCGGGCGGCGAGGTCTTCCAGCAGGGGGCCGTCCAGGTCCGGAAGTGCGGCCGACCACATGGCTCGGCGGTCCCCCAACCCCGGTGTGGGCACGGTGAGTTCGGCGTACGCGCGGGCGGCGAGCAGGCCTGCTGGGCGCCAGGGTTTGAGGCCGGTCAGGCACACCGGCACGCGGGAGCGGAGCAGCGCCGCCGACACCGACTCGGCCTGGCCGCCGTGCGGTTCGCCGTGCAGGTCGTCGGTGGGGATCCACAGCACCGCGTTCAGGGCGGCGGCCGTCCGGAGGTCCGCCCCGGGGTCCGCTGTCAGCCGCCGTAGCGGTGTTCCCGCCACTCGGGCCAGTGCCTGTACGGCGTCGAGCTGACCGTCCGGCGGGCATCCCCACAGCCCGGCGAGGTCGATGTCGCCGGAACCCAGCGCGCGACCGAGGCGGGTGAGGTCGTCCGAGGACAGGTACGAGGAGAACACACGGGGTTCCGGCTCCACGACCTCGCCCGGATCGTGGCCGAGCAGACCGACGTCGCCGCCCCAGCCCAGCAGGAACTCCAGCACGCCGGGCCCCAGGACCAGTTCCTGGGAGAGCTCGACCGGGGCCTCGCCGTGGGCGCGCAGCAGGCCGTACCGGCGCAGTGGCCCGGTCGGTCCGAGAGCGCGGCGCCGCGCGAGCCGGGCCGCCGCTCCCCCGGGGACTTCCGCGACCCCAGGGACTTCTGCGGCCCCAGGGGCTTCTGCGGCCCCAGGGGCTTCCGTGGCCCCAGAGCCCTCCGCAGTTGCCGGGCCCGCTCCGGTCCCGAGGCCCTCCGCGCCCCCCACGACTCCCGCACTCCCCGCGCCGACCGCGCCCATCGCCCCCACCGTGACAAGCAGTTCCACGCTCGGCAGTCGCCGGTTCAGGTTGTCCACGATGTAGGCGTAGATGCGTTCGTATCCGCGGTCCAGTTCGGGCGCGGCGACCAGGAGCAACGCGTCCTGGTCGGCGTGGGTCAGGCCGAACCTGGTGGCGAGTGCGTCCAGCGGCAGGGTGCCGCCCTCGGCGGACGCGCGTCGCCTGAGCAGGCGTTCGGCCTCCGGCTCGGGCCGTACCGGTGCGTACGGTCCCGCCATGGCCTCGGTCAGGTCGTGCACCTCGTCGAGGAGCACGCCGACCTGTTCGTCCGTCACGCAGTACGGCGTGAGGTCCGGCCGGGTGAGCCTCGCGGCGATCCGCGCCTGCCGCTCGACGGCGGCACGCAGCGCCCGGTGCAGGTCGGCCAACCGGATCCGCAGGTGCTCGACCGCCGGCTCACCCACGCCCGTCACCCAACCCACTCGTCGTTTCACCCATGTCCGTCTCCCGCCCCATGCGGGACTTCCCCATGACCGTCACCCGCCCTTGGTTCACCCACGCACGTCACCCGCCCGAGAACGTCAGGGTCCGGCCGTCCAGCCACACCACGTCGGGAACGTCCGCGAGCAGTCCGCCGCGCAGCAGGTCGGCATGGCGCCGCCCCAGCGGGACGCGCACGCGGACGGCGTCGGACTCGTACCGGACGGTGGCCTCAAGGTCTGCGAAACGGCTCAGGGACAGCAGCGGATGCGGTGTCTCGCGCCCTTGCCAGAGCGTCCAGGCGATCGTGGACAGGCCCAGGGTCGCGGCCAGGGTGACGGTGCGCTCCAGGTCGCCGTCGTCCGCGAGTGGCACCGCTCTCCGTTCCACGGCCAGGGCAGTCACCAGGTCCGCAAGCCGTGCCGCGTGGCCGGGCAGCTCCGCCGCGAGCCGCGGATCCGGTCGTCCCTCCCCCAGTCCGTCCTCCACTCCATCCCCGGCCGTCCACAGCGGGGTGCGCCAGGGCAGGCGTGTCACCGGGTCGCCGCGCAGTGGTCGTACGGCGGTCATGAACGGCACGCCCGCCGCCGCCAGTTCGCGCAGGGCTCCGGGTGGCAGGGGGCCGTCGCAGATCAGTACGGGTGGCCGGCCGCACGCCTGCCAGTGCGGCAGCAGTCGCGCGGTCTCCCCGGCCCAGGCGATCGGGAACATGCCCTGGGCGTCGACGAGGAGCAAACCGTCGTCGACGCCGGTGATCAGGAGCGGGTCGGCGGGGTCGTGGCCCCGGCACACCGAGAGCGCCAGGACGCCGTCGAGGAGCGGGAGCGCGGGGCCTGCCTGCCGGGCGAATTCCGTGAGCCGCTCTTCGGACACGGGCGGGGCGAGGCCGGCGAAGGCCGCCGCCGCTTCCCTGTCCTGCTCGGTGCGGCGCCAGCCCCGTGCGGTCGCGCCCAGCACCTTGTACGCCAGGGCGGCCGCGAACAGCGGTGCCTCCTCGGCCAGTTCGACGCCCGCCAGGGCGGGCCCGAGCGCGTCGAGGTACCCGATGCGCGCCAGTGGCCCGGCGAGCAGGAAGGGCAGCACCGAGCCCACCCGAACCTCGCGAGCGGTGGTGCGGGACCGGGACACGGATATGCCCTCGGCCGAGGGGGACGGGGGCTCAGAGGTCCGGCCCGGCCGGTCCGGGTGCCCCACCGCGTCGGGCAGGGACCCCGCGAGCCGCGCGACCTCCTCCCGGTCCGCCGATGCGGCGTAGTCCGTGAGGAAGCGGGTCAGGGCCGGTCCGGGCTGAGCGTCCCGCAGCTGCTCGGGCAGTCCCTCCGTCGTCCCGGACAGGAGGGCGCGCCGGGCGAGTTCCGCGAGCAGCCGTCCGGCCGACGCGTCGTCGGCTCCGAGCAGGGCGAGCAGGTAGACGTGGAGCGAGTGGTCCGGGAGCAGGGCGAGGAACGCGTCCAGTTCGTTGCGTTCGGCGAGTTCGGTGAAGAGCGCGGCGGTCGGTGGCGCCGACCACAGCCGCCGCTCCGGCGACAACTCCTCCTCGAACGACACTGGTTGTGCGGAGGACGCGTCGGTGAGGAGTTCCGTCACCGACACCGGCGCTACATGGACCTCGAAAGGCATCTCGCCCCGTCCGGACCAATCGGGCCTGCCCGGACGGACGGTGACGGTCACCGGCTCGGTGATCTCCACGTCCGGGCCTTCGCCCACGAGGTGTTCCGCGAAGTGCTCCTCAAGCACCTCGGGGAGAGCGTCGACGACCTCGCGGACCAGACCGCGTGGATCGGGCCCCCAGCTCCACCCACCGCGCCGGACCACCGTCATCGTGCAGCGGTGCACCTCGATCTCCCCGGTGGTCCGGACGGTGGGCGCGCTCATGCCACGTTCACCCGCTCCAGAAGGCCCGCCCAGCCGGTCACCAGCACGAGCACACCGTACGCGGTGTCCCCGGCGAGGGTCACCGGCAGCTTCACGCTTCTCCGCCCGTCGGGGATCTCGCCGGCGAGGACATGGGTGGTCCGGCTGTCGGAGACCAGTGCGACCACTCGGGTGGGGGCGGTCGTGGGGACGGGCACAGTGACGGTGAGGCCGTCCGTCGCCGGCTGGAGACCGCCGGTCCACGACGGCAGGTGCAGCAGCTTCGGCTTGGGCTTCTGGTCGGACCCGAACTCGACCGCGAACGCCAACGGCTCGGCCAGCGCGCCCGGTTCTTCGTCCACGGCCGCTACGGCGAGGTCACGGGCGTCGACCGGAAGGATCGCCGTACCGTCCGCGCCGAGGGAGACCCGCAACGGCAGCTCGGGGCCGACGAGAGCGGCCGCCTCGGTCGGGGCGCTCGCGCCGATGAGTGCCAGCGCGCCCAGGACATGGGCAGTGTCTTCCGCGTACACCACGGAGAGAGCCATCGTCAGCCACCGCCGTTCGTTGCCGAGACCGTCGCCACGACGAGGAAGTCGACCGCCCCGGGGCGCTCGACGACGCCACCCGGGCCGTTCGACGGGTCGTACAGACGTGCCCTGCACCGCACCCGCAGGTCGTCGTCCACCGTGGCCTCCACGGGGACGTACAGCACCGACTCCCCCAGGACGGGCGGGGTACGCGGCGTCAGATGGACATGAACGAGGACCCGGCCGTCGGCGACCTGCTGTGCCGTGATTCCCGCCGGAAGCGGCAGCAGCATGCCGTCGGTGGCCGTCCCCGACGTCACCAAGGTGCTGCCCGCCGGCATCGTGCCCTCGAAGCTGCCCGCGATCTTCAGGTTGCCGTTGGCCGCCATGGTCAGCAGCGGGTCGACCGTGCCGCCGCCCTGGTACAGGCCGAAGACCAGACTCGGCCGGTCGCCGCCGGACAGCACGATCGCGGGCTTGCCCTCCTCGGCCGCCTGGCCCGTGCGCAGGGTCAGGGAGCCCGACTGGGCCGAGACGATGTCCGCGCGCACTCCGGAGTAGCGCACCGGAACCTCGCGCGCCACGGTCTCGACGCCACTGAAGTGGCCGTCAGCCCAGCGGACATAGCCCAGCAGGATGCGCCACAGAGCCGGCGGGGCGGCCAACTGGGCGCCGATCTCCGGTGGTTGCTGATCGGCGACCGTCCGCTCGTCGCCGAGCCGCCCGAAGGAGATCTCGTACGAGTCCTCCACCCGCGTTCGTCCGCCGGCACCGCCGCACGAGTCCGGGCGCGCGGACGTGGCCGGTTCCCGGTCGGCCACGGCGAGGAAGACCGGATAGGGCTCTTCCTCCTTCGGGTCCGCGCCGTTGACCTCCTCGAAGTCGCTCTCCCGCAGCACGACCGGGTCGGTGAGGACCACCTCGCGGCCGGTGCCGTCGACGGCGTACCCCGGCTCCACCCGCACCTCGACGTACCGGGCGTTGGTCACCGGGTCGGTGCGCGGCTCGGTGGTGAGGGCGAGTCCTTCGGCGACACCCCATTCGTGCAAGTGGCGTGCGTGCCGGGCGGATTGGCCGCGCGCGTACTCGACCGTGGCCGACAGGTCCGCGGCGGCCAGCACCTGGCCCTCGTGGAACGCGGGGCGCATCGGTCCCGTCATGGCGTCTCACCGGGCTTCCGGGTACGGGACGACCGGGTCCGCTTCGCCGGGGGTTTGGCAGGGGCCTTCGCCGGAGGAGCCTTCGCCGGCTCGGCGGGCGGGGCGGGCTCGGCGGGCTGTGCTTCGTCGCTCCCTGATGCTTCGCCGCCCTCTGATGCTGCATCGGCCCCTGATGCTGCATCAGCCCCTGGTGCCTCTGCGCCACGCGGTGCGTCGCCGTCACCACCCGGAGCCCCTTCGAGCTCCTCCAGCCGGGGCCCGAGCCGCTCCGGCAGTTGCTCCGCCACGTGGCTCATCTGCTGCTGTGCGCTGCCAAGTTGCGCGCGCAGCCCCTCCAACGCCGCGTTCAGGTCGGCCACTTGTGTCCGGAGCATGGCCAGTTCCTGCATGCTGTCGGTCACTTCGCTGGGGGTCGTGTAGACCTGCTCGTGCAGAGCCTTCGGCGGGGTCTCCCCGGGCGCCCGGGTGAGCAGCAGGGAGAGCATCTCCTCCAGGTCGCCGGTGCGTGGCCAGTCGCCGAGCAGCCCTTCGACGTACGGCCGCGGCACGGGCCCTTCCGACGGGAGTTCCGGCCTGCGGTGGCGCGGCGGGGGCTTGCAGCACAGCCGTTCGGCCAGTTCCCGCAGCCGGTAGAGCTTGGGCAGCCACTCCCCGTACGCCGATCCGCCCGGCAGCACCTGTTCCCGGGTGGCGGAGCAGATCCGTACGACGTCGCAGCCCTTGAGCTCGACGTGCGCGAGCAGGACGTCGGTGTCGGTGGAGTCACCGCACGGCGGGTTCAGCGTCGCGCATGCCACGTCGGTCACGAACCGGCGTACCGCCACGCCCAGTTTCGCGGCCGCCTCCGCGATCTGCTGCAGCTCGGCGATGGTCGCGCGCTCCACGCTGTCCGTCGGCGGAGGCGGCAGGAGCGGCGGTACGTCGATGGCGGCGACCTTCTTGCGCAGCCTGCAGTCGGTAAGGCCGGGGCTCTGCTCCAGGCGGCCGAGGAGCCACTCGCGGATCAGGCTCAGGTCGGCGTGGAACTCGACGCGCAGTGCGTGGCTGAGCGGTGTGCCCTGGGCGATCAGCCGTACTTCCAGTGGTGCGTCCTCGTCCTCCCTGTCCATCGCGACCCGTGCCGCGGTCTCGGTGACCACCGCGCGGGCGATGGAGCGGCGCAGCGGATCCGGCCAGGTGGCCTCCTCGTCGATGCCGCGCAGCCGGTCGCACGCCCCGCTGAGCGTGCGGCGGGCGACGTGGACCGACGTGAGGTCCGGGTACTGGTCCGTGAGCTGCTTCTGTCCGGCCGGGTCGTAGGTGTCGAACCGGGCGACGGCACTGGCCAGCGCGCGGACGTGCTCCGTCATCTCCCGGGCCGTGGCCGGTGGCAGTGGTCCCTCGCCGCCCCCGTTCTCGCTCAGCCAGGCGAGCCCGGCGGCGTACCGCTTGGCGTCGGCGGCGTCGAAACGGAAGGTCCGGCCCGTGCCGACGGCCGCGGCGAACAGGGCGTCGACGTAGTGGCCGAGCCGCCGGTCGCGACTGCGGGCCCGGTCGGCCCGGCCCAGGTCGCCGAGTCCTGCGAGCAGTTGGGTGCCGGGGTTGTGGCGGTGGTCCTCGACGTCACCGCCCTTGACGAGGAACCGGAAGCCCTCCTGGACCCGGGAGGGAACGCACCCGGGTGAGGGGCAGGGCTCCTCCGTGGCGTACGGCGCCACCGGCTCGACCGGGAGTTCCTGGTAGCGCACGAAGAGGCCGTAACGGCGTACGCCGTCGTCGTCGCAGGGCTCCCCGCAGTCCACACCGCGGGCGCTGACGCGCTGCTCCTGCACCAGGGCCTGTACGTCGACCTGTTCGGTGCAGGACACCACGATGTCGTTGCCCGCCGGGTCGAAGGCGTGTCCGGGGTGCACCACCACGGTTCCGCCGCCGCAGGGATCGCAGCTGACGCCGAGTCCGCAGACCACTCCCGGACCGGACAGGGAACGGTTGTGCAGTCTGTCCTTCGCCGCCGTGTAGTCGACGAGCAGGCTGAGATCGTCCTCGGTCAGCAGTTGTCCCGCGAAGAAGCGAGGTCGTACGAAGGCGGAGGTACGGGTGGCGTCGCCCCCGCAGCCGCATCCGCAGTCGGTCCGCATGATCAGCGCTCCTTCACGAAGAACCAGCTCTCGAAGACGTCCCCACCCACACCGGTGCCGGACGTCCAGGGGCCGATGCCGGACGGCGGGAGGTCGCAACCGCCGTGCCTGGCCGCCCCTTCGGAATCGGTGGTGTCGCCGGTGTCGGTGATACCGGCCGTATCAGCGGTGTGGGAGTCCGCGTCGATCAGCGGTACGCGTCCGCCGACATGGGTGCCGTCGACCGGGCGGCAGCAGCGGTCCAGGATGAACGCGGTCCGGACGGTGATCGTCAGACGGTCGCCGTCCTGCAGCGACTCCCGCGTCGTCTGCCGGTACCGGAACTCCTGGGTGAACTCGCACGACTCGACGTCGGGTTCGGTGAACTCGCCGCGCATGTACGAGATGCCGGCGTTGTTGCCCCTGCCGCCCTCGATCACCTGGAGGTCGACCACGCCGGGCCGCAGCGAGTCGGTCCTGACGTCGTCGGAGAACCGCACCACCAGCCCGCCGTCCTCGTTCTGGGTGCCGAGCAGGGCCTTGGCCTCGTCGATGGTGTAGGTGTGCCCGTGGATCCAGTTCACGCCGGTGATGACCGTGGGCACATGCCGGCCGAAGGGGCGGCGGACGTTCATGTGGATCTGGTGTTCGCGCACCGGTTCGTGCCGGTCGGCGCAGTCGATCCTGGCCAGCCAGAGCACCTTGTGCTCGCACGGGGAACAACAGGTGTCGCAGCGTTCGTCCGCCGGGGGCTCGCACCCGGTGACGCGCACCGTGAAGCACTCCTCCGTCCAGCCGTACTCGCAGTCGGAGGTGTCCGCGCAGGCGTCGTTGTAGACGGCTCGGGTGGCTTCCACGGGCCGCTCGGCGTACTGGACGCCGACCCAGACGGTGTCCGTGTCCCGTTCGTCCGGGGGCAGTGCCTTCCACAGGTCGATCACGCAACCGCCCCGCACCACGACCTCGTTGCCGTCGCAGTCCACGGCGAGACCGGGCGTGATCCGCACCCTGGCCCGGTGCCGGGTACGTTCCGTCTCCGTGCCGCCGTCCTGGCCGGAGCGGCCCAACTCCTCGGCTTGCTCCGCCTGTTCGGTCGGTTCAGCCTGTTCGGCCTGCTCCGCCCGATGGTCCCCGTCGTGGTGCCTCACCGGCTCCACGAACAGGCCGCACACCACGCCGTACCCGAGCAGGGCGCGCATGCGCAGCTTCAACTTCTCGCGGTAGTACTCCTGTTCACGCTGGAAGTCCCTGGCCCCCAGCATCTGGCCGTGGAAGTACCGCAGCCTGCGCAGTGGTGGCGCGTCGAACTCCGCCGGCCGTTGCGCCCCTGTCTCCGTCATCGCTGTCCTTTCACCACACTCGCGTATGCACACCGACGGCGGAGACGACTCCCACACCCACCCCTCGGCGCAACCCTCTGGGTCCTGGTCCGATCACCCCGTCGCGGCCCAGCCGCAACGGGCGTTCGCCGCCCAGAACGGGCGGCGGAAGTGGTACGAACGCCGTGTCCACGCCGACCGTGGAGCGCGAGCCGACCACGAAGCCCGCGCCACCCGTCCGTACCGAGCCCACCGTGTGCGCCGGTGCCTGCCGCTCCACGAGCCGCCGCAGCGCCTGCTCGTCCGCCGGTGCGGCGGGCAGAAGCACCCGGAACCGGTGCGCGTGCGCGGTGAGCGGGTCGGTGTCCGGCGCCCCGAACGCCCGCAGGGGCGCCGCGCCCAGCGCCGAGCCGCCGATCCGGAACCGGCTCGACGACCGGCTGAACAGCCGCACGGAGCCGACACCCAACCCCTGTGACGCCTGGGGCTCCCGGGGCTCCTGGGTGTCGACCGCCTCGCGCAACCACGCCCACCGGCGGTCCGTCGCCAGCTCGTCGATGACCGGGCACACCCCGAACACGATCCGTACCGCCTCCCGCAGCGCCCACGGCGTGCCCCGGCGCCGGTACAGCTCCGGAGCCGCCGCCAGGAGCGCGCGCCGGGTCCCGGCGTCCCAGCCGGCCTCGAAGGACAGGCCCAGCAGTCCGGCCAGCCATGGCAGCACACGGTCCGGGACGCCGGCCGGGTCGAGGAGCGCCGGGTACCGTTCGATCACCCGGTCGAGGTCGGCGAGCGAGGCGTCGAACAGGGACAGGAAGCGCTCGGTGAAGTCGTCGGCCGCGGGGTCCATCCGGTAGGCGGGCGGCAGGAGTTCGGCGCTGGTGGACCGGGGGAAGTCCAGGCGGATCCGGCGTACGACCGGTGTCGCGCCGCCGTCGCCCGACAGCCGCAGTCGCAGCCGCAGAAAGCGGCCGGGCGGCTGGTCGACGAGGAAGTCGGTGACGCCGGGGGGCGAGATCTGCCAGTCGGTCTCGTCGTAGTGGTCGTCCTCGGACACCACGATCTCGACCGAGACCGCGGTGCCGGTCGGCACGTCGGCGTCCACGCGCACGCGGTGCCAGCGGCAGCGTGAGATGCCGCTGTCGATCAGGCCGGTGAGGAGGAATCCGTCGGTCGCGTACGGTGTCGTCGCTGTCGGCGGGGTCTGTCTCGGCCCGCCCTGCCAGGTGTGGCAGGTGGTCACGGCGCCGTCCGGGCCGTTCTCCCGCAGACAGAATCCGTCCTCGTCCGCCGAGATCAGCGCGGACGGCGGCAGGGCCGCGACGAGTTCGTCGACGGTCGCGACACGGAAGGTACGGTGCCCGCCGCGCCGGTTGACGCCCCGGTAGATCGTCAGGCGGCCGTCGTCGTCCGTGAGCAGCCAGACCGTCCGGCCCTCCCCGGTGCGCAGCCCGACGACCTCTCCCTGCGCACCGGTGCGCAACAGCCCCCGGAAGGCGCCCGTCGAGTCGAACCGGCGCAGGTCGGTGTCGCCCGCGCAGGCCACGAGGACCTCGTCCCCGGGTGCGGGCGCGGCCCACCGGGGCTCGTCTGCCCTGATCACACCGGCGAGTTGCTCTCCCTCGCGGCGCCACACCAGGACTCGGTCCCCGTCCACCACGGCCAGCCGGTGTCCCCGCGCGGCGACGGAGACGGGCTCGCGCAGGAGGCCGGGGTCGCACGAGGGCGGCCATACGGCGGTCCAGGTGCCCGTGCAGACGTCGCGCCGCAGCAGGCCCGGCCCGTCCGGGACGAGCAGGTACCAGGAGCACGGGCCGCACCCGGGCGCGAGGCGGGGGTCGGGGAACCACGGCAGCAGTTGCTCCCTGGTGGGGCCGTCCGGCGCGGGGCCGCTGTGGGCCAGCCGGATGCCGGCCGGGTCGTCGAAGCCGACGATGTTCTCCAGCCCCGGCTCGCCGCCGACGGGCTCCTCCCAGCCGACATAGGCGTCGAGGAGGCGGAAGGTGGCGGGGTGCGGGGTGCACGTCATGTCCGGTCTCCTACCGGGATCAGCAGCGGGCGCTCCGGCCAGACGAGGGTGTGGGGCGGGATCGCGTGATCGGCGCAGGCCGGCTGCCGTATCCCGTCGACGACCAACGAGAGCCGGGAGACGGCCAGGACGCCGTCGGCCGCGAGGAGGCGCCGGAGCAGCGCCGTGTGCCGCAGTGCGCCGCCGAACGGCCAGCCCGCGCCGTTCTCCCCGCCGGTGAGCGGATCCAGGTAGGTGCGCACCGCGTCGCCCGCCCCGGTCAGGACGGTGGCCCGGTCGAGGTCCGGGTCGAGCGTGACCCACGCCTCCACGGCAACCCTCCGGTACGAAGCGGGGGCGGCGACCACCGTGACCCCGGCGGGGGCGACCTCGCGGGTCAGGTACTCGGTGACGGCCCGCAGGGTGGCGGCCGTGGGGACCGGTGGTTCGCCGGTGTCGTCGGCGGGCGGTACGACGAGGACTCCCACGACGCCGGGGATCGGCGTTCCGGCGAACTCGGGGTGCAGTCGGTGGTGGCGGCGCCCGCGACGTCCAGGCACTTGCCGCTGTGCTCGTTGAC
>NZ_JBSFDA010000092.1:0-40173 GCF_053593675.1 Streptomyces sp. NPDC002156
GGCCTGCCCGCTGCCGGCGGGTCGCTCCCGTCCGGCCGGGCCCGTACGGCAAGGTCGCACTTGCGGTAGTGCAGCCATTCCTACCGCTGGGCGGTTACTTGCCGCCCAGTTCCGCCGCCACCAGCTCCGCGATCTGTACCGCGTTCAGCGCGGCACCCTTCCTCAGGTTGTCGTTCGAGACGAAGAACGCCAGGCCGTTCTCCGACGTCTCGTCCACGCGGATGCGGCCCACGAAGGACGGGTCCTGGCCCGCCGCCTGGAGGGGGGTCGGGATGTCCGAGAGGACTACGCCCGGCGCCTCCGACAGCAGCTCCGTCGCCCGCTCCACCGACAGCGGACGCGCGAACCGCGCGTTCACCTGGAGGGAGTGCCCCGAGAAGACAGGGACGCGGACACACGTGCCCGACACCTTCAGCTCCGGGATCTCCAGGATCTTCCGGGACTCGTTGCGGAGCTTCTGCTCCTCGTCCGTCTCGAACGAACCGTCGTCCACCACACTGCCCGCCAGCGGTACGACGTTGAACGCGATCGGGCGCTTGTACACCCCCGGCTCGGGGAAGTCGACCGCCGAACCGTCGTGCGTCAGCTTGTCCGCGTCCGCGACCACCTTCTGCGCCTGCCCGTGCAGCTCAGCCACACCGGCCACCCCCGACCCGGACACCGCCTGGTAGGTCGCGACGACCAGCGCTTCGAGCCCCGCCTCCGCGTGCAGCGGACGCAGGGCCGGCATCGCGGCCATCGTCGTGCAGTTCGGGTTGGCGATGATGCCCTTCGGGCGGTCGGCGATCGCGTGCGGGTTCACCTCGGAGACGACCAGGGGGACGTCAGGGTCCCGGCGCCAGGCGGACGAGTTGTCGATCACGACCGCACCCTGCGCGGCGACCTTCTCCGCCAGCGCCTTGGAGGTCGCGCCGCCGGCCGAGAACAGCACGATGTCGAGGCCGGTGTAGTCGGCCGTCGCCGCGTCCTCCACCGTCACACCGTCGAGGACCGAGCCCGCCGAGCGGGCGGAGGCGAACAGCCGCAGCTCGGTGACCGGGAACTCCCGCTCGACGAGGATCCTGCGCATGACCGTGCCGACCTGACCGGTGGCTCCGACGATTCCGACCCTCACGACGACTCCCTCTGCGCGATCTACGTGTTCCTGCGTGTTCCGCATGCGTGTTCCTGCATGCGTGCGGCTTTTTCCATCATGCGGCCGACCCCGGCCAGCCTGTCCAATTCTTTGCGTGTCATGCCCGAGGCGTGGGACGCGCGTCCCGGATCACTGGTTGCGGACCTGCGGTGCACACCCCCGCTGAGCTGGAGAAATTCGCCCCGCGCGGGCCTCGTACCGCAAGCTGTGCTGCCCGGCGCGGCGGTGTGACGTACACCTCTGAGGGTCGGTGCCCCGGCCGGTCATGTGCGGCAGAGCAGGAGCGGCATGCCCGTCAGGGCGCGTCGGCCCCGTCGGTCCCGTCGGCGGTCTCCGCGATGAGCCCCCGGAGGAAGGTCGCGATCGCGGCCTCGAAAGCCTCGGGGAAGGCCGGGTGCATGAACGCCAGGCTCGCGTCGGCCTGGAAGGCGGCGAGCAGCGAGGGGGCCGGACGGCTGCGGGTCCACAGGGCGCCGACGAGGATGATCACCATGTGCGCGGCGCGCAGCGCCCGTTCGTCGTCGAGTTCGGGGAGCAGGTCGCGGAGCTGCTCGGCGAGCCAGCGGATGGCGTCGCGCGAGGACCTCTTGTACCTGGTCGCGACCTCGACGGAGATGTTGTGCTCCAGGATCGCGTGCTGCACGCTCAGCAGCTCGCACAGCATCGGGTGGGCGGCGAACGTCGCGGCCAGCCGTGCCGCGACCTGGCGCACTCTCACCGGAGCCGGTGCGGACGGGTCGGTCCACTCGGCGAACGTCCCGGCGGTCTCGGCCCGGTAGCGGGCCGCCGCCTCGGAGAGCAGGTCGAGCAGCACCGCCTCGCGTGACTCGAAGTAGAGCGTCACGGCGGACTTCGACAGCCCGACCCGGCGGCTGAGCTCATTGAGGCTCACCGCCGCGACCGGCATCTCGTTCAGCATCCCGGCCGCGGTGTCCAGGATGCTCTGCCGCCGTACCGCGCGCTGCTCCTCGCTGCGTGCGCGATGGAAGGTAGCCACCCCGCGAGGATAGTCGACCGCCGGTCCATTGACTGTGGACCGGCGGTACATTAATTTCAATGTACCGCCGGTCCGCTATCTGTCCCGGCGGGCGGCTCGTGCCGTCGTCGAACGAGAGAAGGGGTACGCCATGAAGGCCACGGAGGCTGTCGACTGGGTCGACCCGGCCCGCTGGCGGGCCACGCCGGCGGCGGAGCGGTTGAGGCTGCTTCGTCTGGTCCAGGCGAACATCGACCGGCACTTCGACGAGCTGGTGGCGGCGGACTGCCGTGCGAAGGACATCGACCCCGCGAACCCGGCCGACGCCCACCAGGTGGGCACGAGCGTGCAGCGCGTCCTGGTGCCGCTGCCCTCGAACGTCGCGGCCGCCATCGACCTGTACGAGGGCCTGGTCCGCGGCCGCCCGCTCCAGCCGCTCGCGGTCACCCCTGCCGGGGACGGCCGCTTCGACATCCGGGTCTCCCCGCGGGGGAGGGACCGCCTGCTGGGCGGCGACCGGACCGACGTACTGCGCGTCGTCGGCGAGCCTCGCCGGGTGGACCCCTACGCGAAGCCCGGCGGCATCGTCGCCGTGCTCGGGGCGGGGAACGTCGCGTCGTCGTTCGAGATGATCCGGGCCCTCTTCGTCGACGGGTACGTGGCCGTTCACAAGCCCCATCCCCTCAACGAGGACGCCGACCGGGTGTGGGAGAAGGTCCTGCAACCGCTCGTCGACGTCCACGCGGCCTCCTTCTGCCCGGCCGACGAAGGGCCCGCCCTGACCCGCGACCCCCGCCTCTCGAAGATCTACTTCACCGGTGGGACCGCCTCCGCCAAGGCGATCATGCAGGCCGTCGAGACGGAGGCCACCGGCACCGAGCTGGTCTCCGAGTGCGGCGGCAACAACCCCTGCGTCGTCGTTCCCGGCGACCGTCCGTGGACCGAGCGGGAGATCCGCCACCAGGCGCTCCAGATCGCCACCATCGTCACGATCAGCGGCGGTTCGATCTGTGGCCGTACGCAGACCCTGGTGACGAGCCGGCACTGGCCGCAGCGGCGGCAGCTCCTGGACGCGATCACCGTCGCCCTGCGGGACCTCACGCCCGGCTCCAGCACCAGCTACCCCGGGGTCGAGGAGACCTTCGCGGCCTTCCGCGACGCCTATCCGGGCGGGCGGATCGTCCAGCCCACGGACGGCCGCCCCGCTTCCCGCGTCATGGTGATCGAGGACGTCGGCACCGAGGGATTCGCCCTCGAGAACGAGGCGTTCTGCCAGGTCATGAGTGAGGTCGCGCTCGACGTCGCGCCCGACGCCGGGACGTTCCTGCCCGCCGCCGTGGAGTTCGCCAACGAGAAACTCCTCGGCACCCTCGCCGCGACGATCCTCATCGACGAGGACACCAAGAAGGCCCACGCGGCCACCGTCGACCGCGCGGTCACGGAACTCCGCTACGGCGCCATCGGCGTCAACACGATGCCGCCGGTGGTGTGGACGAACCCCTACCTCATCTGGGGCGGGAACGAGGAGGGCCGCGAGTTCGTCTCCGGCCGCGGCAACTTCGGCAACCTCCTGGGATACGAGAACGCCGAGAAGTCGATCGTCGTCAGCGGCTTCACCTCGCCGGGCCACCTGATCATGACGAGCAAGCGGGGCTGGCTCGACCTGTCGACACGCTTCGCCCGGTACGCCGTACGCCCCACCTGGCCACGGCTGTTCGCCCTCGCCTTCACCGCGACGCGCGCGGGTTTCCGCCGGGCCGGTTCCTGACGCCCCCGCCGTCGGCCGCTTCCACGCAGAAAACGAGAAAACAGAAAGAAGGGCAATTCACATGGGGACATCGGTTCATGGGCGCGCCGTCGTGATCGGGGCCTCGCTCGCGGGACTTCTCACCGCGCGGGCCCTGCACGAGACCTTCGAAGAGGTCGTCCTCCTCGATCGCGACACCTTGCCGAATCGACCGGAGCCGCGCCGCGGGGTGCCGCAGGGCGGCCACGTGCACGGGCTGCTGACGCGCGGTATGCGGGAGATGGACGAGATGTTCGAGGGGCTGTCGGCCGAGCTGATCGGCCTCGGTGCGCCGGCCTTCGACGTGCAGGACGAGATGCACTGGTGGGTGGACGGGCGGCCACTGGCCACCGGGCCCTCCGGCCTGATCGGGCTGGGAGCCGGACGACCGTTACTCGAACTGGCGATCCGGCGCCGGGTCGCCGCGCTGCCGAACGTGGAGATACGTCCGGAGACCGCCGTCACCGAACTGGTGACGACGCCGGACGGCGGAAGGGTCGTCGGCGTGCGGGCGGTCGCCGCCGGTGAGGAGATCACCATCGACGACGCGGATGTGGTGGTGGACGCTTCCGGGCGCGGCTCGCGCACCCGCCACTGGCTCGGCCGGCTCGGTTACCCCGAGGTCGAGGAGCAGCGGATCGAGACCCAGGTGACCTATGTGACGCGCCGTTACCGACGTACGCCGGACCAGCTCGACGGCCGGTACGGCACCGCCGTCGCCGCCTACCCCGGACGTACGCGTGGTGGTTTCGCCCTCGCGCAGGAGGACGACGCCTGGGCCCTCAACATCAGTGGCCTGTTCGGTGAGGTCCCGCCGATGGACCACGACGGCATGGTCGCGTGGGCGGCGGAACTGGACTGCCAGGACGTCGCCACGCTCCTGCGCACCTCCGCCCCGCTCGGCGACCCGGTGAAGATGCGTTACCCGGCGAGCACCCGGTGGCGCTACGACCGGATGAGCCGCTTCCCGGCCGGCTTCCTGGTCACCGGCGACGCGATGTGCTCGTTCAACCCGGTCTACGGGCAGGGCATGACCGTGGCCGCGCTGGAGGCGACCATCCTCGGCCGCCTGCTGAAGGACGGCTCCGGGGACATGGCCGCCCAGTTCTTCACCGAGTCGGCGGCTGTCATCGACGTACCGTGGACCACGGTCGCGGCCAATGACCTGCGCTTCCCGGACACGGTCGGCGACCGATCCGCACTCGACCCGGGACCGGGCGCCTACCTGGACCGCCTGCGCACCGCCGCGGTCGCGGATCCGGTGCTGGCCGGCGCGTTTCTCCGGGTCGTCCAGCTGATGGACACACCGGCGGCCCTCTTCGAGCCCGACATCGCCGCCCGCGTCCCGGCCGGAGATCCGAGGAGCGACTCGTGAGTGGCCGACCGGAGAACTTGGGAGGCTGGAGCTCTCCGGCTCATGTGAGCCCGGGCGGAGCGGCCCGGGGCCGGTCCGTCGCGGACCGGGCCGACTCGACCGGGCCGAGTTGGTCCGCGATCGAGGCGCTCGACCCCGCCGTCGGCGCGAACTTGCGGCCGTGACCGCGCTTCGGGGTCCCCCGTCCCGTGCGGCAGTGGCCGCGCTTGGAGGTCCCTCGTACCGCCCTCTGAAAAATTTCTCCGCGCCGCACCGAACGTTTCCGGCGCCCTCGGCGTCGTAGGAGAAACGCGGCGAGGGGGAGGGTGCTGTGCTGCGCAGAAAGGCCCGGCGCGTCCAGGAGGACGAACACGGCGACCCGCTGGATCCGGTGCAGGAGCGCCGCGTCCGTGCGGTGCTCGCGCTCGGCGGTGTACCGCAGGCGGACCTGCTGGACGGGGTACAGCAGGTACGGCTGCGGCTGTTGGAGCGGACCGCGAGCGGGCGTGAGGCGCCGCGTGACGTCTCGGCGTGGGTGGCGGTCGTGGCCTCCAACCTCGCCATGGACTGGCATCGGGCCAAGCGCCGCCAGGAACGGCTGGGGGAGCGGCTCGCGTCGCTGCGCCAGCCGGTGGCCCACCCCTCCGGCGAGGAGACGAGCCTGCTCTCCCTCGCCGTCGCCCGGGGCCTTGACGAACTGCCCGACCCCCAGCGCCAGGTACTGGTGCTGCGCTTCTACGCCGATCTGCCGGTGCGCGGGATCGCCGAGGAGCTGGGCATCCCGGAGGGCACGGTCAAGAGCAGGCTGCACGCGGCGGTACGGGCATTGCGCACCCGCCTGCACGAGGACGAGGTGGTGTGACGTGGCCGCCGAATACGACGGCGTGGACGCCCTGATGGCCGCGCTGACCGACGATCCGCTGCCCGAAGAGGCCCTCACGGACGCCGACTTCATGGCCGAGCACTGGTCGGCGGCGGCCGATGTGGCGCTGCTGCGCGAGCAGTTGGGGCTCATCGGGGGCGCGCTGGCGACGCAGGAGCGCACGGAGACGGAGGCGGAGGCGGAATCGAAGGCTGTGCGGAAGCCGGTCCCCGCCCGGGTTCTCGTACGGCAGTGGCCGTACTGGCGTCCGCTGCGCACCCTCGCCCTCGGCGTCGCCGCCGTGACCGTCATGGGAACCCTGTTCACGGGGGCGGTGTGGCTCTTCTCGCAGGCCGGGAACGGGGCCGCGGACTCGGCGACGTCCGCGTCGGGCGACTCCGCGCCGTCCTACTCGCTCGACCCGCAGGGCGACGGCGACGAGGGCGCCAAGGACGGGATGGGGGTCGACTCGGGTGCGCTGAGCCACGCGGGATACCTGGCCTGCGCCCGCCTGGTCGTCGAGGGCACGGTCACCGCCGTGACCCCCGAGGCCGGCACCGGCCTGGACCGGATCACCCTGCGCGTGACCCGCTACTACAAGCCGGACAAGGGCCCGGCCGAGGTGACGTACGTGATGGACCGGGACGCACGCCCCCGGCCGGTCGTGGGCGGCCCCATGCTGATCGCCATCAGGAAGGGCAGCGAGGCCCCCGCCCTCTGGATCACCGAGGCGAAGCAGATCGCCGCCGAACGGGCCTCGATCACGGCCGCGTTGCCGGCCTCGCGCACCCTCACGTGCGACTGAACAGAAAGAGGCGGGCGCCCGGTACCAGGTACCGGCGCCCGCCCCCCATCACCTCACCGCAGGAACTACGGCGTGACCTTCTCGATCTTCACGTTGCCGATGCCGGCGACCGTGCCGTGCGCGTTCACCAGGGACACCTGGCCGAAGAACTCACGGCCCTCCGGGGCGACCGCCGAGGCGACGATGTTGCCGGAGACGGTCGTCGAGGCGCCCGTCGCGAGCTTCACCGGGGTGTCGGCGACCTGGATGGAGCCCAGGGCGGACGAGTAGAAGACGTCCTGGTAGTCGTACGCGGTCGTGCCGGCCGGGATCGCGTAGCCCACGACCTGGACGGTGTACGTACCGGCGGCGGGCGAGGCGATGGAGACCGCCTCCTCCGAGTCGCCGTCGGCGGAGAGGGCGACCTCGTTGCCGTCCGCGTCGTACACGTACAGGTCGAGGTCGGCGGCCGTGTCCGAGACGTTGCCGATGGAGACGTCCAGGGAGGCGGCGCCCTCGGGCACCTCGACCGTGGTGGTCTGGACAGCCTGGTCCTCGATGCTCGGACGGGCGTTCAGAGCCGAGCCGAGCGGACCGCCGGCCAGCTTGCCGTCGACCGCGGCGAGGTCGTTCGTCACCTTCCAGGAGGCGGCGATCGGCGTACCGACCTTGGCCTCGGGGACGGTCACGACGTCCGGGTCGAAGGTGGCGCCCAGGACGGTGGCGTCCAGCTTGTACGGGTTGTCGAGCAGCGGCGACGTACGGCGCGACTCGACCTCGATCTCCCAGACACCGGGCTGCGGGTCCGGGTACGAACGTACGTCGGGCGCGCAGCCGTTGGTGTTCGGGTAGTTGCTGTAGCAGTACGGCGTGCCCGTGTCCTCGACCGCGACACCGTACGGGTGGATCGAGATGAAGCGGGTCTGGCTGGTGGCGGCCAGGCCGCTGATCGCGACCTCGAGGGTCTTGGCGCCCTCGGGCACGGTCACGAAGTAGGACTGGGTGCTGTTGCGCTGCACCGAACCCGACGCGGAGAACGTGTACTTGAGCGGCTTCGAGACCACGACCGTGGTCATGATCTGCTTGTCGACGCCCACGGTCGTCGGGTCGTCGACCTCGAGGATCGCGCTCTTGATGCCGGCCGTGGCCGACTTCGCGGCGACCTTGACGGTGACCGGCTTGTTCAGCTCCAGCTTGACCTCGGGCTTGCCGACGATCTTGAAGGTGTCACCGGCGTTGTTCGCGAAGCTCAGCTCGTGCCGGACCGCCTTGGCGGGACCGGACGTACGCGTCACGGTGATCTCGTACGACTTCTTGACGCCGGCCTTGAGGCCGCCCTCGCGGTCGTAGAGGCCGGTGCCGAAGCCCGGGGTCTTCAGCGCGAAGTCGATCGCGGTGTCGACCGGGGCCTTGACGGTGTAGTCGGCGGCGGTGGCGCCGGACTTGATGGCCTTCCACGCGTCCACGATGTTGATGCGGCCCGCGCCCTCCTCGTACGCCTGCACACCACTGATGTGGTCGGCGGTCGAGGTCAGGGCCGTGCGGAGGTTGGCCGGGGTCAGGGCGATGCCCTTCTCCTTGGCGGCCGACAGCAGCAGCGCGGAGGCACCGGCGGCCTGCGGCGACGACATCGAGGTGCCCTGGAGCATCGAGTAGCCGGCCGGGAGGGTGTAGCCGGCCTGGGCGACCGGGGCGCCCGGCAGCCAGGTCTGCGTGGTGTTGATCGCGGCGCCGGGCGCGGTGATCGTCGGCGTGAAGCCGCCGTCCTCACGCGGGCCGCGCGAGGAGAACGGCATCATGGCGTACTTCTTCGTGACGCCCGAGCCGTAGTTGGCCGCCCAGGTCTCCTTGGAGATGGCCGCGCCGACCGAGATGACCTTGTCGGCCAGACCGGGGTCGCCGATGGTGTTGGCGCCCGGACCGGAGTTGCCGGCCGAGATCACGAGCTGCACGCCGTACGTGTCGATGAGCCGCGTGTACAGCTCGGCGCGCGCATTGTTGCCGTCGTTCAGCGCCGGGAGGCCACCGATCGACATGTTGACGATGTCGACGCCACGGTTGACGACGAGGTCGATCATGCCCTCGGTGAGCGCCACGTTGGTGCAGCTCGGGCCGAAGACGCAGGCGCGCGACGAGACGAGCTTCGCGCCGGGGGCGGCGCCGTTCATCTTGCCGCCGAACAGGCTGTTCGCGGCGGTGATGCCGGCGACGTGGGTGCCGTGCTCGCTGCTGATGAGGCCGATGTTGGCGAAGTCGGCCTTCTGGCCGACCCAGGTGCCGCCCAACGGGTCCATCGGGACGTCCTTGCGGATCTCCACGACGAAGGGCTGGCGCTCGGCGACATCGGTGGCCGGGTTGTCGGTACCGAAGTAGCCGATCTGGTAGCCGTCCTTGTACGGCTTCATCGGCGTGTCGTCGGTGAAGTCGTTGTTGCCGTTGACGTCGACGGTGACCGTGCCGGCCGCCGCGTCGTACAGGACGCCCCAGGTGTCGGTGGTGTCGCCGTCGCGGTTCACGTCACCGGCGGCGTCGCCGCCCGCGGTCGCGGACTCGCGGAACAGGTTCACCTGGTAGTTGCCCGCGGGCGCGGTCCAGGTCTTCCCGCCGAAGGTGAAGGTGGGACCGGCCACCGGGGTGATCATGGCGCGCCAGCTGGCGTCGCCGTCGAGCAGCGGGTCGGTGGAGGTGACCCAGTCGACGATCTTGCGCTCGCCGGTGGTGGTCTTCTGCAGCGCGGGGTGCGCCAGGTCGATACCCGAGTCGAGGATGCCGATGGTGATACCGCGGCCGTCCGCCTTCGGGTTCTTCTTCACGAAGTCGACGGCGCCCGTCTCGAAGGACGGGTTGTACGGGTTCACCGCGGGGGTGTTCTTGTCGGGCGCCGCGTAAGTGGTGGTGGCACTCGCCTGGGGGGCGGAGGCGGTGTCGGCACTCGGCGACGGGTCGTCCAGCGGGATGTCCTGCCGCAGGTCGATGCCGTGCACGGAGGACAGCTTCGCGGCGGCGGAGATGGCCGAGGAGGCCTTCCCCGTGGGGACGGTGGCGCGGACGTACCCGAGCTTGTCGTAGGTACGGCCGACGGAGCCGCCCTTGACCGCGTCCAGCTGCTCGGCGACCTGCTCGGTCTGGCCCGGGGCGGTGGCGATCATCATCGTGACGCTCTTGGCGCCGTCGGCCTTGGCCTCGGCGAGCAGGTCGGCGTCGGAGGAACCGAGCTTGTCGTGCGCCGACTTGACGGAACCGTCGGCCGGAAGGGCATCGGTCGCGGAGAAGGCCATGGGTATGGGCCCGGCCGCGGAGAGTGCGGCCACCAGTCCGGCGGCCACGGCTATGCGCGCCACTCGTCTCGCGCCCGAGATCGGTTCGCGCTGAGGGGTGAGGGTCATCGGCATCCCTTGTAGGTAAAGGAGCGTGCGTAGGTATGGGGGGCGTGCGTTGGGCGGCCGAGTTGATCGACCTTGGCCAAGAGGGTCCGGAATTGAGAGGCCGGACGATCACATAGCTTTACGTAAGGGACGGATGTTTGGGGATGGTTGACCGAAACTATATGAACGAGTGGGGAAAACCCGCGATCCGCTTTGACCGGATGCGGTCAGAATCGCGGTGCTTTGTACCCGACGTCGGAAAATCCACCTGAACCTTCCCGCCCTGCGCGCTAACGTCCCCCTATGCGCAAGACGTTGAGGGTCGCCGCGTACGCCGTCGTCATCCGGGACGGACAGATCCTGCTCGCCCGCAGCCCCGACGGCCGGGGCGGCCACGAATGGGTACTGCCGGGCGGCGGCATGGAGCACGGAGAAGACCCGTACGACACGGTCCGCCGTGAGCTGATGGAGGAGACGGGCTACCGCATCGACGTGACGGGCCTGCTGGGCATCGACTCCTTCCGCCACACCTCCACCCACCGCTGGCGCCGCCCGGAGGACCACCAGGGACTGCGCCTGGTCTACGAAGGCCTGGTCACCGGAGGCGAACTGCGCCCGGAGACGAACGGCTCCACCGACCTGGCCGCCTGGCACGACCTGGACGCGTTGGACGGGCTGACGAAGGTCCGGATGGTGGACATCGGGCTGGAACTGTGGCTGGAGCGGCCGGTCACGGGGCGGGCGGCGAAGGCCGGCGGCTAGCCTCCGGGAACAGGTTCAGTACCCCGTCAGATGAACACGGAGTGACCGACTCCGGGCCGTTCGCCGTGCGGTCGTGAACGGGCGAGGGGGCCCAAGATCCACGTACGGTGATCGGTGTCGCGCGTTGCTGTCGAGTTCACGCGCAGGTCATTCCCGGTGCCAAGCATCCAGAGTGAGCGGGACGTTCGCGACTGCGATCGCCCGTGACCACTTCCGACGCGTTCGCACTCGGGGAGATCGCGCCATGTCGCGCACACGCTCTGTCGCCAGCTCCACGCTGGGCGTCCATCGACGTACGGTACTCGCCGCGGCCGGGGCGGTGTCCGTCTCGGCGGGCGTCGGCTACGCGCTGAGGCCCAGTGACAGCCAGGCCGCGACGGCGGCCACCGCGGCCGAGGCCGTCGAGGGTCCGGTGGCCGTGTCCCGCCAGGCGGCACCGGCCGCGCTCGCCCCGTTCACCCGGGGCACCACCCTCAACACCGTCTCCGCGCCCCTCGGCTCGGGCGCCTACCGCCGGCTCGGCGACGGCCCGGCGTGGGGGCGGGTGGTGCGTACGGAGCTGGCGTCGGCGCACGCGGCCCGGGCCGCCCGCCGGACCACGATGGCGGCCTTCGTCCAGTTCACGGACCTGCATCTGACCGACGTACAGCACCCGTTGCGCCAGGAGTTCATGCGCTCGGCCGACATCCACGCCTGGCGCCCGCACGAGGCACTGTCGGTACAGGGCGCGATCTCGCTCGTGGAGCGAATCAACGCGTTGCGCGGAGCCCCAGTGACCGGCTCCCCGCTCCACTTCGTGATGACCACCGGCGACAACACGGACAACAACGCGCGGTCCGAGCTGGAATGGTTCATGAAGGTGATGAGCGGCGGGCGTATGACGCCCAACTCCGGTGACCCGCGCCAGTACGAGGGCGTCCAGAACAGTGGCCTCCCGCTGTACTGGCAGCCCGACACGGCCACCCGCGACACCGACAAGCGCCACGGCTTCCCGCACATCGAGGGCTTCCTGGAAGCGGCGATCCGCGAGGTCCGCAGCCCCGGCCTGAACCTGCCCTGGTACTCGACGGTCGGCAACCACGACTCCCTCCCCATGGGCTGCTACGCCTCCCACAGCGACCCGTTCCTGACCGACTACGCGGTCGGCGGCAAGAAGCTGATGGAGCTGTCGGCGGCCCGCAGCAAGGCCCTCCAGGCCGAGATCCGAAGCTCCGACGACCCGAAGGGCATCCACTTCCGGGAACTGATCCAGGCCCACACACGCGACCTGCGCTCGGTCACTCCGGACGAGAACAGGGCCCCGTTCACAAGGACGGAGTACCTGAAGGCACACCTGGACCCGGCGTACGCGGGGGTGGGCCCGGTGGGCCACGGCTACTCAACGGCGAACCTGGACTCCGAAACCCAGTACTACACCTTCCGCATCTCGGACGACGTGATCGGCATCAGCATCGACACGACGGACCCGGGCGGCCACTACCAGGGCTCGATAGGCTCGGCCCAACTGCGCTGGCTGGACCGCACGTTGCGCGAAAACGCGAAAGACGGCTCGTACGCGATCGTCTTCAGCCACCACACCAGCGAGTCGATGACCAACACCCACCGCGACCCGGCCCACCCGAACGAACGCCGCCACGACGGAGCGGACGTAGTGGCCCTGTTGGGCAGCCACAGCAACGTCCTGGCCTGGGTGAACGGCCACATCCACCGCAACGTGATCACCCCGCACTCGGCCCCCGACGGCCGCTCGTTCTGGGAGATCTCGACGGCCTCGCACATCGACTTCCCCCAACTGGCCCGCGTGATCGAGCTGACGGACAACAAGGACGGCACGATCTCGCTGTTCACGACGCTGGTGGAATCGGCGGCGCCGCACGCGACGAACTACGCGGACCTGTCCCAGACGGGGCTGGCGGCGCTGTACCGGGAGCTGTCGTTCAATGCGCCGGGGGCGCGGATGGATCTGTCGGGGGGTGCGGGGGATCGGAATGTGGAGCTGGTGCTGAGGAAGGGCTGAAGAGGTAGTCCTCCTCGGCGTCGTCGGGCGACGGCGGATACAGGTCCAGCACCACATCGATCCCCAGCAGGCCGATCTCCTTCAACAGGGCGGCAGGCAGGACACATCCGCCCTGGCTCTCGCTGCCGAAGCCGAGGAACAGATCGACCTCGCAGTCGCCGGCGAGCCGGCCGAGCGCCTCTTGGCGTCCGTCCAGCAGCCTGACCAGCACCGCGAGGTGCTCGTCGAGCCAGCGGTCGTTGGCCAGGCCGCTGGTGCGGATCCACACGGTGGAATCCCACCGGCGGGAGTCCGGATCGCGCGGGCTGATCAGGCTGCCCCGCTCGTAACTGCGGTCCGGCTCGATCCCCAACATCTCGGAGATGTTGCCCACGCTCATCGTCCGACTCGCGATCCGCAACGACCCGGCGGACCACTTGCCGTCCGGCATCGCCAACGAGTCCTCCATCCTCAGAGGCCGGAGGGCTCGTGGGGACGGAGGTGCGCGACGAAGACGGTCCAGGTGGTGGGGGTGAGGTGGAGGGCGGGGCCGGTGGGGTTCTTGGAGTCTCGGACGGCTATGCCGGGGGCGGCTACGAGGTGGGAGGCTTCGAGGCAGTTCTGGCCGGGGTCGCTGTACGAGGACTTGAACCAGGCGTAGGCGGAGGGGCGAGTCGGCATGGCTTACAGCTCTCCCTCGCGTACGTGGGTGACGAAAGCCGACCACGCCGTGGCGGGGAGCAGGAGGGCAGGCCCCGCCGGGTTCTTGGAGTCGCGGACGGATATGTCGACGGCCGGAGCGAGGGCGGTTGTCTCGACGCAGTTGTTGCCGGTTCCGTCGCTGTAGGACGACTTGCGCCAGGCTTCCTGGGGCGCGAGGTCGGAGGCGGTCGGGTGAGTGGGCATGGAATCTACAACTCTCGTTCTAGTCGGTGGAGGAAGGCGGAGGTGTCCTCGGGAGGCAGTGCCGAGGCCACCATCGAGTCGAAGCGGCGGGTGAAGCGGTCGACTTCGCGAGGCTTGTCCGACGTGGACATGGCCCCCCAGGCGTTGTCGGCCTGGACTCGCGGAGGCAGTTGATCGCCGAAGTCGAGAATCGCGAAGTCGTGCGCGGCGCGATAGCTCGATCGGAACGGCAACACCTGAATGGAGATGTGGTCCCAGGCGGACAATTTCTCGATCCGCGCGTACTGCTCGCGCATCACATCGACACCTCCAACCGGGTAGCGCAGAGCAGCCTCTCCAAGGATGACGCGGAGCCTCACGGGGTCCTCGCGGGTGAGTACTTCCTGGCGCTTCATCCGAACCTCCACGCTGCTGCGGATGAACTCCGAGGTGGTCTCCTCAACGGGCTTGTGCAGTTCGAGCACCGCTTGTGCGTACCCCGCCGTCTGGAGCAGTCCGTAGACCAGTGTCGGGTGGTACGCCCTCATGCTGCGGGCCTCGGGTTCGAGCCCGACGAAGCCGGGCATCCCCGCTGGCATTACGCCTCGATACTGCGTGATCCAGTCACGGTTGGCGGACTCCTTGTTGAGGTTGATCAACGACTCGACGACATCGTCGTCGGTGACGCCGTACCTGTCCAGCAGCTTCCGAAGGTCGCCCACGTTGCGGAAGTTGAGGGAGCCGGTCTCGATCCTCTGCAACGCGGCCTCGGAGATGCGTGTGCCCTGGATCGCCTGCTTGCGCGTGAAACCGGCCCCCCGGTCCCCGAGGCCGCAGTTCTCGCGCAACTGGCGTAGCTGAAGCCCAAGTTCGAGTCGCTGCCCCGTCCGCCCGCGCTTGGCTGCCATGTGCACCGTCCTAGTGTCCCTGTGCGTGTTGCTAACGTTGTGCAGCGAGTCTGACACGCTGTGTGCGCACCGCGCAGGCGATTGCGCAGAACTCCGCATAGTCCAATTTCATCCACGCTGAATATTCGAGTGGGTTTCGATTGCAGGTGGCTCGGAAGTCGGGCCACCTTGGTGGGGCATCCCGAGCCGAAAGGTGCCCCCATGCCTGACCTCCCCCAACCCTTCCCTGCCGTCCTCACTCACAACTGGACCTTGGGCTACCCCATGACCCCGCGAAGCGTCCAACTCGCCCGCCTACACGTCCGCCGCCGCCTCACCATGTGGAACTGGCCCGGCGACATCGAAGACGCCGTTCTGGTCACCTCGGAACTCGTCGCCAACGCCGTCGTGCACGGCAGAATCCCCGGCCACGAACTGCGCTTGCGCATCGCGGAGTTGGACGACAAGGCGCTCTGCATCGAGGTCTCCGACCCCGTCCTCGCGTTCCCAGAGGTCAGGCCCCGCACGCTCAGTGAACGAGGACGTGGACTGACCGTCGTACAGCAACTCACCGACTCTCTCGACTGGTTCATGCGCGCCGGCGTAGGCAAAACCGTCCGCGCCCGCCTCAACTCGCCCAACGGCTGAAAAACGCTCAACCGTCAAGACCTTGTCAACCTTCGGTCAAGTCGCCGTGTCCCTCCCTCCGACTGTCAGGAGCAACCGGAACAAGGGGGAACGGCATGTCAGCCAACAAGAGGCCGGTCAACAAGAGGCTGGTCGGAATGGCCGCGGCGATCGCCGTCGCGGCAGGCGCGTTCGCGGCACCCGCAGTGGCCGCACCGGCGGAACGGGGTGGGGGCCACGAAGCCACCCGCAAGGCCATGAACGCCACCGTCAAGGACGGCGTACCCGGCGTGGCCCTTCAGGCCAAGGACCGGCACGGGGTCTGGAAGGCGACCGCGGGGGTGGGCAACCTCAAGACGAAGCAGCCGCGCAGCGCCCACGACAACTTCCGCGCCGGCAGCATCACGAAGACCTTCATCGCGACCGTCCTCCTCCAACTGGAGGCCGAGGGGCGGGTCTCGCTCGACGACACCGTCGACAAGTGGCTGCCCGGAGTCGTCCGCGGCAACGGACACGACGGACGAAACATCACCCTCCGCCAGCTCCTCAACCACACCAGCGGCATCTTCAACTACACCGACGACGAGGATCTCCAGAGCGAGATCTTCCTCCCGGAGAACTTCTTCAAGAACAAGTACCGCACCTGGACCCCGAACGAGATCGTCACCATCGCCATGGGGCACCAGCCCGAGTTCGCCCCGGGCACCAGCTGGGGATACTCCAACACCAACTACACCCTCGCCGGCATGGTCATCAAGAAGATCACCGGCAACTCGTACGGCGACGAGGTCCGCGCACGCGTCATCGAGCCGCTCGGACTCCACGGCACCTACATGCCGGGTACGGACCACAGGGTCCCCCAGCCCAGCAGCCGCGCCTACTCGCAGCTCGCCGAGAACACCACCGGCAAGATCTACGACGTCACGGAGTTCAACCCCTCCGCCGCCAACTCCGCGGGCGAGATCATCTCCAACTCCGGTGACCTGAACCGCTTCTACTCGGCGCTCCTGCGCGGCAAGGTCCTGCCCGCGAAGCAACTCGCCGAGATGAAGACGACCGTCAACGCCGAGGTGGTCGACGGACGCTACGGCCTCGGGCTTATCGAGAACGAGCTGAGCTGCGGGGTCACGATCTGGGGCCACAGCGGCGGCATCCACGGCTCCAGCTCCTTCGCGGGCACCACGGCCGACGGCAAGCACTCCCTCGCCTTCAACTTCAACGGCGACTGGAGCGGCGACCCGGTGAAGGTCGTCGAGGCGGAGTACTGCGGCAAGAAGTAGCGTCGGCACGGCATTAATCACACAAAGGCCGAATAACTCCTAACCCGCACAATCCTCGCAACCTTCCGATCGCTCACCCCGTCACACCTCCTGAGCAGCAAGAACGGCAAGGGAGTACGACATGTCAACACGCAAGGAGCTGGTCGGAATCGCCGTAGCGGTCGCCGTCGCGGCGGGGGTGCTCACCGCGCCCACCACCGCCGTGGCGGCGCCCACCGAACGACAGGCCGGCACCCATGACGCCACCCGCAAGGCCATCGACGAGGTGGTCAAGTCCGGCGTCACGGGTGTCGTCGTCGAGGTCGCGGACGAGTGGGGCGTCTGGAAGGCGACCGCCGGGGTCGGCAACCTCAAGACCAAGCAGCCACGCAACGCCGACGACCGGTACCGCGCCGGCAGCATCACGAAGACCTTCATCGCGACCGTCCTGCTCCAACTTGCCGCAGAGGGACGGCTGTCGCTCGACGACACCGTCGACAAGTGGCTCCCCGGAGCCGTCCGAGGCAACGGCCACGACGGACGGAAGATCACCGTCCGCCAGCTCCTCAACCAGACCAGCGGCATCTACGACTACACGGAGGACGACGCCTTCCAGCTCGCGATCTTCCTGCCGGAGACCTTCGCCAGGAACCGGTACCGCACCTGGACACCCGCCGAACTCATGACGATCGCCATGAGCCACAAGCCCTACTTCACCCCGGGCACCTCCTGGGCCTACTCCAACACCAACTACCTGCTCATCGGCCTGATCATCAAGAGGCTGACCGGCAACTCGTACGGCGAGGAGGTCCGCCGGCGCGTCATCGAGCCGCTCGGCCTGCACGGCACGTATATGCCGGGTACGGACCCCACCCTCCCGCAGCCCAGCAGCCGCGCCTACTCGAAGCTCGCCGGGAACCCGTCCGGCACGATCTACGACGTCACCGAGATGAACCCCTCGTGGGCCAACGCGGCCGGCGACATCATCTCCACCACCGGCGACCTGAACCGCTTCTACTCGGCCCTGCTGCGCGGCCAGGTCCTACCGGCCGCCCAACTCGCCGAGATGAAGGTGACGTTCCCCGCCCCACGGGTCGAAGGCGACTACGGCCTCGGCATCTACGTGCGCGAACTGACCTGCGGAATCAAGGTCTGGGGCCACAGCGGCGGCCTCCACGGCTCCAACTCCGAGGCGGTCACCACGGCCGACGGCAAGCACTCCCTCGCTCTCAACTTCAACGACGACTGGGGAGTCGGCAGCACGAAGATCATCGAAGCGGAGTTCTGTGGAGGTCCGTAGAGACGGAGGGTCGTAAAGCAGGAAATAACCCAATAGCTCGTATCGTGATCGGCGCAGGGCCCCAGCACCAGTGCACCGAGTCCCTCCGGCGCACGCACCACGGAAAGGCCGCTCCAAGCCGATGAAAATCGACATCTTCAGCGAGATCCAGGGCCCGCGCCCCTGGCAGGGTGACGATCACGAACACCAGCGCATCAGCCAGACCCTCGAACAGGCCGTCCTCGCCGACGAGCTGGGCTACGGCTGCTGGTGGCAGGTGGAGCACCACGGCGCGGAGGAGTTCAGCCTCTCCTCCGCGCCCGAACTCCTCCTCGCCGCGATCTCCCAGCGCACCAGCCGCATCCGCCTGGGCCACGCCGCCGTACTCGCCCCGCCCCAGATCAACCACCCCATCCGGATAGCCGAACGCGCCGCCATGCTCGACCAGTTGAGCGGCGGACGCGCCGAGATCGGGCTGACCCGCTCCACCCCGCCCGAGTGGCGGCTCTTCGGCGCCGACCCGGAGACCGTAAGGGACCGCGTACAGGACGCCTTCCAGACCGTCCCGCGCATGTGGACCGGCGACCGCAGCGCCAGCGGCGGCGTCCCCGTGCTCCCCGCCCCCTACCAGCGCCCCCATCCGCCGCTCTGGCAGGCCGCGTCCAGCCCGGTGTCCTTCGAGGAGGCCGGACGGCGCGGAGTCGGAGTCCTCGGTACGACCCTCTGGGAGCCCCTCGACCGGGTCGCGCGCCTCGTCGACCTGTACCGGGCTGCAGCCGCCAACTGCACCGACCCGGTAGGCGCGTTCGTCAACAACCAGGTCGCCTTCTTCACCTTCGTGCACTGCGCCGAGACCGACGAGGAGGCCATGCAGAGCGGTGCGGCTGCCGCCGCGGCCTGGTACACCGCCCGCGCGCTCACCTTCTTCGAGGCCGCCGGTGCCTTCATGGAGACCATGGAACGCGAGCAGCGGATCGCCGCCGATCCTTCAGGGGGCGGACTCGCCGGGGAGTTCATCAGACGCGAGACCGCTGCCGCCGGTGCGCCCAGCCCCGCCCTGGTCGCCATCGGCCGCATCCTCCAGGGCGAACAGGTCCCCGACGACGAGCTGTTCGACGCCCTCGCCGCCCAGGACTCCCTCATCGTCGGCAGCCCCGAAACCTGCCGCAAGAAGCTGCGCGCCTACGCCGACCTGGGCATCGACCGCCTGATGTGCTTCCACCAGGTGGGAGCGCTCCCCGCCGACGCGGTGACCCGCAGCATCCAGCTGATCGGCGAACTGATCCCGGAGCTCGACCAGGGCTGATGGGATTTGGGCGGTACTGAGTACCGCGGTACCGCCCAAATCCGCCACTGACCCATTCGATCGAGCCAGGTGCCTATTTGGCCAACTCGTGCAGAAATAAAGGTTGTTACGTTGCTCGCGCTGCCGATCCACGGCAGCAGCACGCTTCGCCCGCAACGTAAGTCACGGCAGCAGGCCGAGCCGGAGCAGAGGACGGCGGCCGACATCGCATCGGCAACTCACACATACATGTCCATGAAGGAATCGGCATCCATCGTCCACGGGTTGGCTTCGGCGACGGCGGTCGCAAGCCTCCTCGCGGCGACAGTCGTCATCGTGCTCGGTTTCATCGCGCGGGAACGGATGTCGAAGTCGTCACGAGGACGTCGCGGACAGGAAGGCGGACAGGGAGACGGTCAAGCGGCCGGTGAAGGTATGCGGGCGGCCCTGTTCGGCGGCCTTGCCGCAGTACTCGGCCATGGTGTCGGTTCCGCTGTGAACGGAGAGTGGACCGCCTCCTTCTCCATCGCACTCGCCGTCCTGATCTATGCCACCGCCCTGCAATTCCTCACCACGACATTGATCTGGCGCGGTTGGGTAGCGAAGGCACGCGGACGCGCGGTGGCGGTCGCCGCACTGCTTGTCCTCTTAGGCAGCGCGACCTCGGCTTACACCGGTTGACGCCGCCTGTGTACAAACACGAGGAGGGGCCCCCGGTCACCCGGAGACCCCTCCTCTCCCCTCCTGGTGCTGCCCGGTCCGTCACTACCTGGGCAGTACCACGACGTACGCCGCCGGCTCGCGGTCCCCCGACGCCATAAGAGCCGTACGTACGACAGTTGCCTGCTGTTCGATCGCCTCGCGGAGCTTGCGCGGGGTGATGTGGACGACCGTGATGCCCAGCCGCTCCAGGTGCTCGCGCTTGCGGGCGTACTCCGACCACAGCGCGTCGTCCTCCTCGCGGTGGCCCGGGCGCGGGGCACGGGTGTCCAGCTCCACCGCCACCGCGTGGTCGGGCCAGTAGGCGTCGAGGCCACCGAGGCACGGGCCGCCGGGCAGGCGCAGATCGACGTTCCAGACCGGGTCCGGGAGGCCGTGCTCGCGCACCATCCGGTAGAGGCGGTCCTCCGCGATGGCCCGGCCCTCCGCGAGCAGGGAGTCGACGGCGTCCACGACATGCGGTCGGCTCAACAGCCGGGCCTGGTTCAACTCCCGTACCACCGACGCCGGTTCACAGTGTCCGCCGCGCACCGCGTCGGTCAGCAGCCGGCGTACGGCACCCGCGTCCGTGAGTCCGGCCACAGCGTCGGCGAGGGCGCGTGCGACCGGCGCGACCGGGAGCCCCTCGATCACCTCGGGCGTCGGCAGGGCCGAGGTGCGGAGGATGCGGACGCAGCCCGTCGAGCGGAGACGGCGCAGCCGGGGGACCAGGACGTCGAAGGCGTCGAGGGAGAGGAGTGGCGGCGCGGATGAGAAGCCGTGCAGGGCGAGTGCGGCCAGGCCGGTGATCATGGCCTCGGTGTAGACCGGACGCCCGCGCTCCCGGTACGGCTCCTCGCAGTCCGGCTGGGCCGGGATCCCCGTCGTCGCCGCCCGCTCCTTCGCCGCGTACAGCAGTACCGCGTGCAGCCGCTCCTCGCTGGTGGGCGGCGCCGGGTGCAGCAGGAACACGCCCGGCAGGAGCTGCTGCCAGGGCCCGCCGGACCGGCACTGCTCGTTCGCCTCGGCGGCCGTGACGCCGTGCACCCGCAGCTGGGCGGAGGTCAGTACCCGGCGTTGTACGTGTGACAGGTGGCGGAGGGGGCGGGGGCTCGGGGAGAGCGGGGTGTTGTGGGTCATGACTCCGGCTTTCCCGTGTCCGATCCGTCCCCTAACCGCTGTTACACGCCCGTCGACAATTCCGGACAAGCTCGCCCTAAAGTGCAAGCGTTCGAGTGCCGAAAGGCGCTGGTCCATCCGGGGGTTACGGGGACGAGTGACCGGGTTCGGTAACGGTGGGATCGGACGGGTCTGAGAGGTCCATGCCAGGTGGCCAGTGGCGGATCAGGGCGTCGGCGCCGTGCAGGGCGTCGGCGAGGCGGCCCTCGGCGGTCGGGTGCGCCGGTCTGGTGCGGTACAGATCGTCGAGTTCGAGAATGGCGCGGGCCAGGATCTCGAAGTCCCGCAGGATCGTCTCGAGTTGGGGCAACGCCGTGTCACCGCGCCGGGCGGCCAGTACGGCGGCGTTCCACTGGGCCCGCTCCAGCTTCCGCTCCAGTTCGTGCCGGTCGGGCAACTGTCCGCCGCCGAACAAGTCCCCCCGTACCGCGCGGGTTTCGAGGATCGCCCGGGAGGCGTGGAGCATCCGCTGCACCAGCCGGCCCGCATGGCTGTCGAGGTCCCGCATGGTCACGTAGTGATGGCGCATCCGCCGTACGACCGTGGCGCTCGACGCCACTCCCCAGCGAACGGGTCTGCCGAGGTGAGGAGTTGGGTCGTTCCAGTAGGGCGCGGAGTCGAAGGCGGCCGGGCGCCGATAGGTGAGCCGGTGTAAATGCCGCCACTTCTCGTACGGCAACTCCGGGTCCAGTAAGACGGGTTGGGCCGGAGGATGGTGCGCGTGGTCCGGTGGATAGCGCTCGACGAGCGTGCCGATCGCCGTCGACCCGGCGGTGGCCGGGGAGGGCGGTAAGGCGCCCTCCCCGGCCACCGCCACCGCGTCCCCGGCGCTCCCGGCCTCCTCGTCCAGCCGTGGCAGCACTTCCGTGGTCAACACATTTGCCGCCACCGCGAGTTCGCGTGCCCTTGCCGCGTCCGGATGTGCGGACGCCATCACCAGCAGTGCCCCCGTGATACGCCGTAGTCCGCGCACCAACTCGTCCACGCGCGCGTCGACTTCGGACTCGAACACTTCGACTTCCCCCCTTGCAGGACCTTCACTTCTTTCTCAACATCACCGTCCCCGGCACCCCAGGGGCACACCTGCTCCAGGGGTGCCTTCTCAAACCACCAATTTGTTCGGTCATAGCACTGCTGTCACATCGCACGCCTGTGCGCGCAGCGCCCGCGCCAGATCGTCCCGAGCTTCCAGGACCAGACGCCGCAGGGCAGGCGCCGCGTCCGCCCGGTTCGCCAGCCACTCGTCCGTCGCCGCCAGCGTCCCCGGCGAGTCCTGGAGGGACGGGAACAGGCCCCGTACGACATCCATCCCGATCTGGATCGAACGGTCGGCCCAGATCCGCTCGATCACCGCGAAGTACCTCTCCGCGTACGGCGCGAGCAGCTCCCGCTGCGAGCCCTGGACGAAGCCCGAGATGGTGGCCTCGACGAGGGCGTTGGACAGGGAGTCCGACTCGACGACCTGCGCCCAGGCCTGCGCCTTGACGGCCGCCGAGGGGCGGGCGGCGAGACAGCGGACCTGGTGGCGCTTGCCGGACGCCGTGTCGTCGCGGGCGAGTTCGGCGCCGAGCGTCTTCTCGTCGGCGACACCGTGCGAGGTCAGCGGTTCCAGGAACGCCCACCGCACCTCCTGGTCGACGTCGAGGCCGTCGATCTTCGCCGTGCCCTCCAACAGCCCCTGGAGCAGCTGGAGATCGGCCTCGCTGGAGGCCACGGCCGCGAAGAAGCGGGCCCAGGTCAGCTGGTGCTGGCTCCCCGGTTCGGCGAGCCGCAGTTCCTTCAACGCGCCCTCGGCGAGCAGGCGTTCACCAATCTCCCGCCAGTCGGGGGCCGCGTAGTGGGTGAGCGCGGTGTTGGCCCAGGCGTGCAGCATCTGGAGGACGCCGATGTCCGACTCGCGCCCCGCGAACCGCAGCACCATGTCGATGAAGTCCCGGGCCGGCATCAGCGCGTCCCGCGTGAGGTTCCACAGCGCGGACCAGCACAGGGCGCGGGCGAGCGGGTCGGTGAGGTCCCCGAGCTGCGCGCGGAGCGTGTCCAACGAGCCCTCGTCGAACCGGATCTTGCAGTACGTCAGGTCGTCGTCGTTGACGAGCACCAGCTCGGGGGCGTCGCTCCCGGCCAGCTCCCCGACGACCGTACGGGGCCCGTCGACATCGACCTCGGCACGCGCGTACCGCTCCAACGCCCCTTCCGCGGAACGCCGGTAGAGCCCGACGGCCACCCGGTGCGGCCGGAGTTCAGGATGCGACTCGGCGGCCTCCTGGAGCACGGCCAGCTCGGTGATCAGCCCGTCCGCGCTCAACAGCACCTGCGGGGTGAGGGAGTTGACCCCGGCGGTCTGCAGCCAGGCGCGCGACCAGGAGGCCAGGTCCCGCCCGCTGGTCTCCTCCAGCGCCGACAGCAGATCGCCGAGGCGCGTGTTGCCGTACGCGTGCCGCTTGAAGTACCGCCGCGCGCCTTCGAGGAACGCGTCCCGTCCGACGTACGCCACCAACTGCTTGAGTACGGAGGCGCCCTTGGCATAGGTGATGCCGTCGAAGTTGAGCTTGGCGTCCTCCAGGTCGCGGATGTCGGCCGTGATGGGGTGTGTGGAGGGGAGCTGGTCGGCGCGGTAGGCCCAGGACTTGCGGTTGTTGGCGAAGGTGACCCAGCCGTTGGTGAAACGGGTCGCCTCGACGAGCGAGAAGGCGCCCATGAAGTCGGCGAAGGACTCCTTGAGCCACAGGTCGTCCCACCACTCCATGGTGACGAGGTCGCCGAACCACATGTGGGCCATCTCGTGCAGGATGACGTTCGTCCGCCGCTCGTACGCCGCTTGCGTCACCTTCCCCCGGAAGATGAACTCCTCGCGGAAGGTGACGAGTCCTGGGTTCTCCATCGCGCCGAGGTTGTACTCGGGCACGAACGCCTGGTCGTACTTCCCGAAGGGATACGGGTAGTCGAAGTGGTCGTGGAAGAAGTCCAGCCCCTGCTTGGTGACGAGGAAGACGTCGTCGGAGTCGAAGTAGGGGGCGAGACCCTTGCGGCACATGGCACCGAGGGGGATGTCGAGGGTCGTACCGTCGGCGAACGTACGCGAGTACGAGTCGGTGACGTAGTGATAGGGGCCCGCGAGGATGGCGGTGATGTAGGTGGAGATCGGCTTGGTCTCACCGAACCGCCACACACCGTCGACCAGTTCCCCGAGCCCGTTGCTCCAGGCGACCCAGCCCTCCGGGGCGCGCACCTCGAACCGGAAGGGTGCCTTCAGGTCGGGCTGCTCGAAGTTGGCGAAGACACGACGCGAGTCGGCGGGCTCGTACTGCGTGTACAGATACACCTCGCCGTCCTCGGGGTCGACGAAGCGGTGCAGGCCCTCGCCGGTGCGGGAGTAGGCGCACTGGGCGTCGACCACCAGCTCGTTGTCGGCGGCGAGATCCTCCAGCAGGACGCGCGTGCCGTCGAAGACGGCCCCCGGGTCGAGATCCCGCCCGTTGAGGGAGACGGCCGTGACAGCGGGCGCGACAAGATCGGCGAAACTGGCGGCACCGGGCTCGGCACACCGGAACCGAATGGTGGTCACGGACCGAAAAGTCCGAGGCCCGCCACCGTTCTCCGAGTCCCCCACGGCGGACCGCACATCGAGGAACACCTCGTACCCGTCGACGGACAGCAGGGCGGCCCGCTCCCGGGCCTCGTCGCGGGACAGATTCTCACCGGGCACCGAGCACTCCCTCGATTGTCATCAGTACGGCCGACCAGCACCGATCCTGCCACGCACCACTGACACCGGACACCCGGGAATGCGATGGTGGCGGGGATACGTTCCCTGTTCAACGCATACCTTTCCTAGGAGACCCATGTCCGAGACGACCTCGACCAAGACCCCCGTCGACTTCTGGTTCGACCCGCTCTGTCCCTGGGCCTGGATGACCTCCCGGTGGGTCCTGGAGGTGGAGAAGGTCCGTGACATCGAGGTCCGCTGGCACATCATGAGCCTGGCGGTGCTCAACGAGGACAGGGTCGACGAGCTGCCCGAGGAGTACCGCGAGATGCTCAAGGTGAAGGCCTGGCAGCCTGTACGCGTGGCGACGGCGGCCGGGCAGAAGCACGGCGCCGACGTCCTCGGCCCCCTCTACACGGCCCTCGGCACGCGCATCCACAACAACGGTGAGGACCACCTTGAGGCGATCGCCGGCGCCCTGGCGGACGTCGGCCTGCCCGCCGACCTGATCGACTACGCCGGGCAGAAGGACTTCGAGTTCGACGCCGAGCTGCGCGCCTCCCACAAGGAGGGCATCTCCAAGGTCGGTCAGGACGTCGGCACCCCGGTGATCGCGGTCCCCGGCGCCGACGGCGAGCAGATCGCCTTCTTCGGCCCGGTAGTCACCCCGGCGCCGAAGGGCGAGGAGGCCGCCAAGCTCTGGGACGGCACCCTCCTGGTCGCCTCGGTCCCCGGCTTCTACGAGATCAAGCGCACCCGCACGAAGGGCCCGGACTTCAGCAACCTCTGAGCCGCACTCCGGTGAGCATGTGTCGGACGGTCGGGCCCCGTGAGTTCCTCTCTCACGGGGCCCGACCGGTGACCGACCCCGTACGCAAAGTCCGAGTATCCCGTCGGTAAAGTCCGCTCATTGCCGGTGCCCTGGTGAGGGCGTGTGCGGGAGGGGCGGGGCGGTATGAGCGGTGACGCGGCGAGTGACGGGTCCTGGCAGATCGACGAGACGGAGGGCGGGCAGTTGGCGGCGCGCTGGTGGAAGTGGGCGCTCTCGGCTCCCGACAGCCGCAGCCCGGTGAAGGACACCACCGGTGAGCACGCCGGCTGGAAGCAGCCCGCCGACCTCTGGTTCCTCGCCGGAACCTACGGGGGTCGCGTCACCCGGCGCTGTGAGGTGCCGTCCGGGCGGCCCCTGTTCTTCCCGGTGATCAACATCCAGCACACCCGCCTGTACTCGAAGGAGCCGCAGACGCTGCCTGTCGAGGAGGCCTCCGCCTTCCTCAACGGCAGCCCGCTGCCCCTGCGGGAGTTCGCGTCCCCCTGGTTCCGGGCCGGACTGATGAGGCGCGTCGCCTGGGGGATCTGGGGTGGCATCGCCCCGCTGGTCCCGGGCCAGTACGTCCTGGAGATCAAGGGCACCGCCCGGAACGGATTCTGGGTCGACACGACGTATCACCTCGCCGTCGTGGACAACCCGGAATGACGGGGGGAGGCCCCCGCGAGTCACGTCCTCGCGGGGGCCTCCCGTCATTCCGCCCGCCGGTGAAGGTTGAGAAGACGATCACGAGGCAGGACGCTCCACCACCATCGGCTCAGGGCGCCAACAGCAGCACATCCGTACGGGACTTGGCGGCCGCGTAGCGCTTCGCCACGTCCTGCCAGTTGACGACGGCCCACATGGCGTCGATGAAGTCGACCTTCTGGTTCCGGTACTGGAGGTAGAAGGCGTGCTCCCAGGCGTCGAACACCAGGATCGGGGTCGAGCCCTGACCGGCGTTGCCCTGGTGGTCGTAGACCTGCTCGACGATCAGATGGCCGGAGAGCGGCTCGTAGGCGAGGACGCCCCAGCCCGAGCCCTGCGTGGTCGCGGCGGCCTTGGTGAGCTGCGCCTTGAACCCGGCGAAGGACCCGAACGACTCGGCGATCGCGTCCGCGAGGTCACCGACACCGTCGGCGGCGAGCGGCTCACCGCCGCCCTCACCGGTCATGTTGTGCCAGTAAATGGAGTGCAGGATGTGCCCGGAGAGATGAAAGGCCAGATTCTTCTCCAGGCCGTTGACCGACCCCCACGACTCCTTGTCGCGCGCCTCCGCGAGCTGCTCCAGGGTGTCGTTGGCACCCTTCACATACGCCGCGTGGTGCTTGTCGTGATGCAGCTCGATGATCTCGGGGCTGATCACGGGCGCGAGCGCGGAGTAGTCGTACGGCAGCTCGGGAAGCGTGTACACGGGCATGCGGGGTCCCCTCGACCTCTTATTGCATATAGATTGCAACTACACGCTAGCAACAAAAAGACCCTCGCGTGCGTCGCACGAGGGTCTTTTTGTCGCTGACGGGGGCAGGCCTAGGCGGCGACCGAGGTGTAGTGAGAGGCATCCCCGGTGATCGAGTAGCTCTCCTTGCCCTCGATGCCCACGGGGATGTCGCCGGCGATGGTCACGCGGTGGAGGCGGCGGGGCTGTCCGTCGTAGTTGTCGATGGCGTAGTGCTGGGTGATGCGGTTGTCGAAGAGGACGAGCTGGTTGGGGGACCAGCGGTGGCGCAGGACGTTCTCCGGGCGGGTGACGTACGCCTGGAAGATGTCCAGGATCTTGCGGGACTCGCCCACCGACAGTCCGACGATCCGCTGCGCGAACCCGCCGATGAACAGCCCGCGTTCACCGGTCACCGGGTGGACACGGACCACCGGGTGCGCGGTGCGGAAGTTGATGGACGTGAACTGGGCGCGCTGGGCGGCCTGTTGCTCGTCGAGGTCCTCGTCCGGGACCGCGTAGTCGTAGTCGTTGGTGTGCTCGGCCCACAGGTTGTCGGCCAACTGCCGCAGCGGCTCGGGCAGATCCCGATACGCGGCCGCCGAACTGGCGATCAGGGTCTCGCCGCCGTACGGCGGGATCGTGATGCTGCGCAGGGTGCTGGCCTGCGGCGGGTTGAGGACGAACGTGACGTCGGTGTGCCAGTGGTTGGCGGCCCGGCCGCGCTCGCTGTCGACCGGCAGCACGTTCGGGGCGCCGTCGACGGCCGACACGGTGGGGTGCGCGGTGGTGAGGTCGCCGAAGTGGCGGACGAAGGCCTGCTGCCCCTCGTCGTCCAGATCGACCTCGTCGAAGACCAGCGCCTTGTGGACGTTGAGGGCCTCGCGGATCGCGGAGATCTGCTCCTCGTCGAGGGGCTTGGCGATGTCCACACCGGACACCCGGGCGCCGATGTTGGCGGTGACCTTCTGAATCTCTATGCCGGACATGTGCGGTTTCCTTCCAGATCGGGGTTCGTCAGACGAGAGCGGGCTTGGCGGCGTACTGGTTGGCGGGGCGCGGGAGGCCGTACCTCTCGCGCAGGGTCCGGCGCGGCCCGTACTCGGTGCGGAGCAGACCGCGGGCGCGCAGGATCGGGACGACGTGGTCGACGAAGGCGTCGAGACCGGACGGCAGGACCGCGGGCATGATGTTGAACCCGTCGGCGGCACCCCGCGTGAACCAGGTCTCGATCTCGTCGGCGACCTGCTCGGGCGTACCGGCGAAGGTGAGATGCCCGCGCCCCCCGCCGAGCCGCCCGATGAGCTGCCGCACGGTCAGCCGCTCGCGCCGGGCCAGCTCGACGACGAGCGTGTAGCGGCTCTTGGCGCCCTCGATGGCACTCTCGGGAGGCAGATCGGCGGGGAGGAGACCATCCAACTCCAGCGTCCCGAGGGGAAGTTGGAGAAGCCCCTCCAACCGCTCCACACCATGCGCGTACACGATGTGGTCTTCCAGAACCTGCTCGGCCGCCAGCGCCTCGGCCTCCGTGCCGCCCAGCACCGGAACGATCCCGGGCAGCACCTTGATGTGGTCGGGGTCCCGACCGGCCGCCGCCGTACGGGACTTGAGGTCGGCGTAGAAGGCCTGAGCGTCCTCGATGGTCTGCTGGGCGGTGAACACGGCCTCCGCGTACCGGGCGGCGAACACCTTCCCGTCCTCACTCGACCCGGCTTGCACGAGCAGTGGGTAACCCTGAGGCGCACGCGGCACGTTGAGACCGCCCTCGACGCTGAAGTACTTCCCCTTGTGCCGGGGCGGATGCACCTTGGAGTCGTCGCCCCAGACCCCAGCGGCCTTGTCGGCGACGATCGCGTCGTCCTCCCAGCTGTCCCAGAGCTTGCCCGCCACCTCGAGGAACTCGGCGGCACGGGCGTACCGCTCGGCGTGCGCGGGCTCGGCGTCGAGACCGAAGTTGCGGGCGGCCTCGGCACCGGCGGTGGTGACGATGTTCCAGCCCGCCCGGCCCCCGCTGATGATGTCGAGGGAGGCGAACTTCCGGGCCAGGTTGTAGGGCGAGTTGTAGGAGGTGGAGGCGGTGGCGATCAGCCCGATGTGGGTGGTCGCCGTGGCGAGGGCGGTGAGGAGGGTGAGCGGCTCCAGCGCACCGGCCGGCCGCTGGGCGATATTGCCCCACAACTGCGGACTGTCGGCGAGAAAGAGAGAGTCGAACGTCCCCCGCTCGGCGATCCGAGCGAGCCGAACGTAATGCTCCAACTCGACATGCGCGTACGGATCACTCTCCGGCAGCCGCCACGAGGCTTCGTGGTGCCCGGTACTCATGAGGAAGGCGTTGAGGTGGAGTTGACGGGTTGTCATGGATGTTCCTTAGCTCTTGAGCACCGGCCAGGGCTTGATCTTTTAGCCCGTCCGGCGTTTGAGGACGAGCGCGTTCAGCGCGAAAGGGGGGTCTGGGGGCGCAGCCCCCAGGGATGGGACGGGTAGGGGCGGCGGGGGCGAGACAAATACGCTCACCGGACGTCGGCCGTCACCCCCAGCGCCCCCAGCAACACCCCCCGGTACTCCTCCCGAGCCCGCTCGTGATCGATGACCAGATCGACCCCGATCCGCCCGGCCTCCAGCACCAGCACCCGATCCGCCAGCACGATCGCCTCATCCACGTCATGCGTCACCAACAGCACCGACGGCTGATGCCTCCGCCACAACTCCCGAAGCAGCGCATGCATCTTGATCCGCGTCAGCGCGTCCAACGCCCCGAACGGCTCATCGGCAAGCAGCAGTTCGGGCTCCCGCACCAACGACCGCGCCAGCGCGGCCCGTTGAGCCTCGCCGCCCGACAGCTCACTGGGCCAGGCACGCTCCCGCCCCTTCAGCCCCACCTCCGCAAGAGCCTCCCGCCCCTTCGCGGCGGCCTCCTTGCCCTCCAGACCCAGCAGTACGTTGTCCAGCACCCGCCGCCACGGCAGCAGCCGCGCGTCCTGGAAGACCACCGACACCCGCTCAGGGGCCGTCAGCCGCCCACTGCCCTCGACCTCGTGATCGAGCCCCGCAACCGCCCGCAGCAAGGTGCTCTTGCCGGAGCCGCTGTGTCCGAGCAGGGCGACGAACTGCCCGGCGGGGATGTCGAGATCGATACCGTCGAGGACCGTCCGCCCGTCGAACGACCGGGTCAGACCCCGGAGTTGGACGGCGGGCCGGGTCAGCTGCTCAGCGTGCGTCGCCATGACAGCACCCTCCGTTCGATGAGACGGACCGCGCTGTCGGAGGCCAGGCCGAAGATGCCGTAGATGGCCAGGCCGACGAGGATGACATCGCTCTGGCCGTAGTTCTGGGCCTGGAACATCATGTAGCCGAGTCCGTTGGTGGCGTTGATCTGCTCCAGGACGACCAGCCCCAGCCAGGAACCGGTCACCCCGAGCCTGAGGCCCACGAAGAAGCCGGGCAGCGCGCCGGGGACGACGATCTGCCGGACGAACTGGAGCCTCGACAGCCCCTGCACCTCGGCGAGTTCGACGAACCTGCTGTCGATGCCGGACAGCGCGGAATGCGTGTTGAGGTAGATCGGGATGTAGACGACGATGGCGATGATCGCGACCTTGAACGTCTCGCCGATGCCCAGCCAGAGGATGAACAGCGGGATCAGGCCGAGCGTCGGGATCGCCCGGTTGAGCTGGACCGTCCCGTCGATCAGCGCCTCGCCGACCCGGCTGAGCCCGGAGGCCAGGGCGAGGACGATGCCCGCGGTCAGCCCGATCGCGAAGCCGGAGGCGGCCCGCCGCAGCGAGGTCAGGATGTCGGTCGGCAGGGTCCCGTCGGTCCACAGATGGACGCCGGTCTCCAGCACGGTCCAGGGCGCCGGGACCGCGGCCGGGTCGAGCCGACCGGCGGCGGAGGCGGCGGCCCACAGGCCGAGGAAGAGGGTGGGCCCGATGATCTGGACGGCGGGCAGCCGCTTGCCGGGGGAGAGCCGGCGGCGCCGCCGGACTTGGCCGAGTTCCTCGTCACCGGTGACCGGCACGGCTGCGATCGTGGATGTGGATGTGGATGTGGATGTGGACGTGGACGTGGTCATGGCGGTCACCTCCGGTACTCCGCAGTCACGGACTTCGCCGCGATGCCCTCGAAGCGGTGGTCGAAGAGCGAACCCACGTCGAACTTCTTCACGAAGCCGCCCTCCGCGAGCAGATCCGCGGTCTCCTGCTCCCACTTGATCGCCTCGTCCCAACTCGGCGGGAACAACGGCTTGTTGGCGAGCGCCGTGATCGCCTGCGCCTGGGCGAGGGTCAGGTTCTGCGTCTTGACGTAGAACTCCTCGTTCCAGGCGTCCGGGTTCTCGTACGCCCACACCTGGCCCTTGGCCCAGTACGGGATGTACGCGGCGATCGCGGCGGCCTTCGCGGGGTCGTTCAGCACGGAGACCGGCGCCCACAGCAGGTTGAGCAGGTCGACGACGTCCGTCTCGATGGCCCGGGCACCCTTGGCGCCGTACTGCGCGAGGTACGCGGGGGACTGGCTGTTGGCCAGCGGAGCGACGTCCACCTGGCCCGACTGCAGCGCGGTGAAGAACTGGTTGCTGGTCAGCGGAACGAGCTGGACCTCGTCGTAGGCGAGCCCGGCCTGCTTCAACGCCCGCAGGAGCACGACACCCTGGGCCTGCCCCTGCGAGAAGGCGAGTTTCTTGCCCTTGAAGTCGGCGACCGACCTGATGTCGCTGCCGGGCTTGGTCGCGAAGAGATAGTTCGGCTTACGGGTGACGTTGATCGCGACGATCTTCGCGTCGTATCCCTGGTAGTGCGCCTGGATCGGCGGAATACCCGCGTTGTTGGCGACATCGAGAGAACCCGCGCGGAATGCGTTGATGACATCGGGGCCGGCGCCGATGTTCGCCCAGGTCGACACCTTGAAGGGCAGGTCGCCCAACTTGGCGAGCTTGAACTGGAGTTGCTGGATGTTCAGATACGAGGAGATCTTCAGACTCGTACCGGCCGGGACCTTTTCGGCGAGCGCGGCGGTCGAGGCACCCTTGGTGCTGGCTGCGGCACTGCTGTCGGCGCAGCCGCTGAGCCCGGTGACACCGGCCGCGGCGCCGAGGAGGGAGGTGAGGAAGAGACGTCGGTCGACTGGCATGGGAGTACTCCGTGAGGTCGAAAAGCAGGAATGCATGCGGAATTCGGGCACGGCGAGGCCCGGCAAACGGAATTCACGCAGAAAGAACAGAAGGAAATGAGCGCTTCACACGCGGCAACGTGTCAGCAACAACGGCGACGTGTCAGCAACAAAGGGTGCGACAGCTCACGAAGAGGCTCATGAGAACGATGCTCCCGGTCATGCCTGACCCCTGTCAACATTCGGAGTTTCTGAATTAAATAGCCACAGGTGAAGCGGCCAGAGATGAAGCAGCCTCAAGTGAAGCGGCCAGCGGATCCCGGTACAGCACATCGAGCGCCACCGAACCGCCCGCCACCGCGAGCACCGAGTCCGGGAAACTCGTCGGCACGACGGAGGCCGCGCGGTCGGCGCCGACCCCTTCGCGCAGCGCGGCCAGGCAGTCCTCGCGGTAGATGGTCCCGACCTCGGTCACGACCACCGTCTCCGGATTCAGCACATCGAGCAGCAGCCGCGCCGCCCGCCCCACGGCACCCGCCCGCCGCACCAGCAGCTCGACGGCATCGGGGTCGCCCGCGGCCGCCGCCGCGACCACATGCATGGGGTTCGTGCCCTCGACGACGCCCGCCTCCCGCGCCCGCCGGCACAGCGTCCGCTCGCTCAACTCGGCCTGCAGGCAGCCCGTACGCCCGCAGTCGCAGACCTCCGTACCGCCCGGCACCGGCAGATGGGCGATGGCACCCGACTGGGAACGCGGACCGTGGTGCACCTCGTCGTTGGTCGCGAACGCCGCGTCGACCACATTGCCGACGAACAGATGCAGCACGCTCCCGCTGCCCCGCGCCGGCCCGAACAGCCGCTCCCCGTTGACCAACGCCCGCGCGTGCCCGTCCACATGGACCGGCAGCCCGGTACGGGCCCCGAGCGCCTCCCGCACGGCCACGTCCCGCCAGCCCAGCATCGGGTGTTCGACGACGGTCCCGGACTCCCGGTCCACCCAGCCGCCCACGGCCACGCCGACCCCGAGCGCCCGGCAGGCGGGGGCGCCGTCCAGCAGCGCCCGCAGCCCCTCGGCGGCCCGCGCGAGCACCCACCCGGGGTCGGTGCGCTCGTGCTTCAACTCCCGCTGGGCCACCACCCGTCCGCGCAGATCGAGCAGCGCGACCGTCGTGTACGGCACGGCCACATGAACTCCGCCCACGACGAACCGGGAGCTGTCCAGGTCGACGGGAACGTGCGGACGTCCCACCCCGTTCGACCGCCGGGGCGCGGACTCCTCACGGATCAGGCCGAGTTCGGCGAACCGCGCGCAGTAGTCCGTCACCGACGCGGGCGACAGTCCCGTCAGCCGGGCGATGGTGCTGCGCGCCACCGGACCGTGCTCCAGCACGGACCGCAGAACGACACTCGCGCTGGTCCGCCGCCGATCGGGATCGGCGGCACGAGATATGCGGGAAGGGGAGGGACGAGAAGAGGAGTTGGAGGAGGAGGGAGAAGCAAGGGTGGGTGCCGCGGCACGGGGCATGGCGATCATCCTCGGGGAACGGGTCCGACACTGCGCCGTCTCGTAAGGACTCGGGAAGTCATGAAGACTCAGGGAGTCCTGTGGAGCGAGGCGCGCCGGAGCCGCCTCACCCGGGGCGGCGACAGGTGGCCGTGCCCACGCGTCGCAGGTCGACATAGCGACGCGACGAGAAGTACCGGGACTGGGCGACCATGCGCACGAAGCTAGCAAAACGGTCCGCCGCTGCCCAGATGGCGACCAGCGGGCGAGACGGCACATGTCCAAGCGGCTGCCGGGATTGGCGGAACCCTACAGAAGCCACCCCGCACATCCCCGTAGCCCGAACCACTCCACCTCAGTGACCGGCATCACCCCGTACCGGGTGTAACCCCCACCGTTTGTCCGGAGCCCACCAAGCCGCCGTCGCCCCCTTTGTCGAGCGCTGACGGTGATCGGCCCGCGGGCGCTGGGATAGCGTCACGATGTCCCTTGCCGCTCACCCACATCCCCGCGGAGTCCCCATGGCAACCGCCGTCGCCCCCGCCCGCCCCGGCCAGGTCCTCGCCGACCTGCTCCCCGCCTCCCGCGTCCGGGACGCCGCGCTCGTGCTCGGCGGTGCCGGGCTCGTCGGGATCGCCGCCCAGATTGCCGTCCCTGTGCCCGGTTCGCCGGTGCCGGTGACCGGGCAGACCTTCGCCGCTCTCCTCGTCGGCACGGCGCTCGGCGCGGGCCGCGGCCTCGCCGCCCTCGCCTTCTACGCCCTGGCCGGTCTCGCGGGCGTGCCGTGGTTCGCGGAGGGCGGCTCGGGCACGTCCGTGTCCTTCGGCTACATCCTCGGCATGCTGCTCGCGTCCGCCGCCGTGGGCGCGCTGGCCCGCCGCGGCGCCGACCGCTCGATGCCGCGCATGGCGGGCACGATGCTGCTCGGCGAGGCGATCATCTACGCGATCGGCGTCCCGTACCTCGCGCTGGCCGCCGACATGAGCGCGAGCGCGGCGATCGCCGCCGGCCTCACCCCGTTCCTGCTGGGCGACGCGTTGAAGGCGGCGCTGGCGATGGGCGTACTGCCGACGGCCTGGAAGTTCGTCGACAAGAGCTGAACAACGGCGGGTTGGAGGAGGGGGAGGCGGATTCCGCCTCCCCCTCCTCCATGTGCCGATCAGCCCTGCGGCTGTTGCTGCGACTGCTGCTGAGGCCGCCGCTGCGACCACCACATGCCCGCCGCCCCGGCGGACAGCAGCGCCGCGCCGACCGCGCCGAGCGGGAGCAGATCGCGCGCCGGGCCGGTCCTCGGCAGCTCGTCGCCCCCGGGTGCCACCGGCTTGTTGTCGGTGCCGAGCAGCAACGGGGTGGCCGGGGCGTTCGGCGACGGGTTCGTCGTACCGAACGGGACCGGACCCTGCTGCCAGTACGTCTTCGCACCGTCGGTCGTCTGCACGGGCAGGCAGATCTTGCCGGTCTTGCCCAGGTCGTACGTCGCCTCCACGTCGTACGACTTCGACTTACCGGCCGCCAGATTGCCGACGGCGCAGTTGAAACCGCTGTTCGAACCTTCCGGAAGATCCGCTTCGGGAATCTCCGCACAGCCCTGGACGTTCTTGACCGTCATACCGTCGAATCCGACTACCAGAAGCCGGATATCGCCGCTCTCCTTGCTCCCCTCGTTCTTTACCGTGGCGGTCAGTGCGGTTTCTTTCGAACTGTTGTCGACGGAGATGCTCTCGGGCAGTTCCGTGGTCAACTTGACGCCCTCGGGCGCCGCGTCAACCGCCTTTCCCCCCTTGCTGCTGCCGGGTCCCTGGTCATCCGCGCTGGCGGTGAAGGAAAGGATCATCACGGCCGAGAAAGATGCCGTGAGCAGCGATCCCGCGATGACCGTCGTGCGACCAGAACTCATGTTCGTCCCCCTAGGGTCCCCCTGGACTGCGCCTGAATTCGCAGTACTTGAAGAGGTACCACAAGATTTCTCACCACTATGCTGGTACGGCACGAAGTGTGACCATTGTGGTTCTGGTGGGGCGTGCGTTGAGGGGGTGCAGAGGATTGCCGGGGAATATGGGCGGCGGTGCTCCAGGTCTTGTGGTGACGGGCCGATATCGGCTGGTCGAAAGCATTGGTCAGGGGGGAATGGGGCGGGTGTGGCGAGCCGCCGACGAAATGCTCGACCGGCCGGTGGCCGTCAAGGAAATGCGGATCGACGGACTCGACGCGGAGGACACCCGCACCCGCCGCGAACGCACACTCCGCGAGGCCAGGGCGACGGCCAGGATCGACCACCCGAACGTCGTGCGCGTGTACGACGTCGTGGACGAGGGTGAGCGCCTGTGGATCGTCATGGAGCTGGTCGCCGGCCGCTCCCTCGAACAACTCCTCGTCGAGAACGGCCCGTTGACCCCGGCCGACACGGCCCGCCTCGGCCTCGGCCTGGTCTCCGCACTGCGCCAGGTGCACGCCGGGGGAGTCCTGCACCGGGACATCAAACCGGGCAACGTCCTCGTGGAACGACGCGACCAGCGGGTCGTCCTCACCGACTTCGGCATCGCCGCCATCCAGGACGCGAAGGCCCTCACGATGGTCGGGATGCTCGTAGGCTCCCCCGACTACATGGCCCCGGAGCGCGTGTCGGGCCGCCACCAGGGCCCGCCGTCCGACGTGTGGTCCCTGGGCGCGACACTCTGCGCGGCGCTGGGCGGCCGCTCCCCGTTCTCCCGCGAGACGACCCTGGCGACGCTCCACGCGGTCCTGTACGAGGACCCCGAACTCCCGGCCGCCGCAGGCCCGTTGCACGACATCCTGGCCGCCCTCCTGGAGAAGGAACCGTCGGCCAGGCCCGCACTGGAGGACGTGGAGCTGGCCCTGCGGCCGGTGGCGTTTCCGACGCCGACGCCGACGCCGACACCCGAGCCCGAGCCCGAGCCCGAGCCGGAAGAGGAGCCCGAGCCGGAGATACCGGAGATACCGGACGGTCGCCCGGACACGGCGCCCCTCACCCCCGTACAGCCGCCCCAGGACACTCCGACCCCCGCCTACCTGGACGCGCCACTCGTACGGGCCGCACGACAGCCCCGCGAGCAGCCGGAGCCCCAACCCGAACTCGTACCTGAACCCGAACTCGAACCCACGCCCGACCCCGCACCTGAACCCGCGGAGCCGACGGACGCGATCCCCGCCGCCCACGCGGCAGCCACCCCCGTCCTGGGAACCCCTTCCTACGCTGCCTCCCCGGAGGCATCCAGCGCCTCCACCGAAGTCCCCTCCGAGATACGGTCCGAGGCCGGTTCGGCGATCCCCGTGCGCAAGGCCGGGGTCTCCCTGGTCCGAACGAAGGAGCGGGAAGAGACACGGACACAGGCACGGACACAGACCCGAACCCAGCCGCCGGCGCAGCCACGACACACCCCGGAGCGGCAGGTGGCCGCCCTCCCGACGGCCCCGCAGACGGTGCCACCGCAGCCGCCGCCCGGCGAACTCCCGGGTCCCGCCCGCCCGTCCGACCCCGGGCGGGGCCGCGACCGGCGCAGGGGCCGCCGCCGTACGGGCATGGTGGCGGCCGGGATGGTCACGGCAGGGGCGGTGGTGGGGATGGTCCTGGCCTCAACCGCCGGCTCACCGGACGACAAGAACACATGGACCCCGGGATCGTCGTCGGCGACCTCGGCCACCCCCACCACCCCCGGAACAACTTCCCCACCCACCCCCGAACCCACGGTCGAGGGCACGTCGCGCCCGCGCAGCCTGCCGCCAGGCGCGCACGAGGAGGCGGGCGGATACGCGTGGGCGACGCCCAAGGGTTGGCGCAGGGACGTGAAGACGGGCGCCGAGGTGCACTACACGTCCCCCGACGGCAGGCAGGAACTCCTGGCCAAGTCCTCCCTCGCCCGGGGCGATCTGCTGGAGACCTGGGAGGAGTCGGAGCGCAACGCCCGCCAGGGCCAGGACTACCGGAAGATCACCCTCGCGGAGACGACGTACCAGGGGCATCCGGCGGTCGTCTGGGAGTACACCTTCACCCTGGACGGCACCCACTGGCACGCCCGGCTGCTCGGATTCGACGTGGAGGGGAAGTCGTACCAGATCAGCACCTGGTACCACGAGGAGATCGAGCAGCAGGCGGTACGGACCTACGAACAGGTGAGGGAGTCGTTCACGGTGCTGTGAACAACTCCCTGACCACTGAGACCAGTCGGATCGCTAACCGACCTTGACGACGTCGTCGTCATCGGCGACGTCCGAAGCCGGACCGCCGGCCGCGACGACGGTCCCGCGCCCGGCCTTCTGCCGGACGACGGCGATGACGAGCACGACGGCCGCGACCAGCAGCGACAGAAGCACGGTCTCGCGTCCGTCGTGCTCGGTGTCGGTGAGCATGTAGCCGAGGACGAAGACGATGAGAGCGGCGGTCGCCCAGGTCAGATAGGGGTACAGCCACATCTTCACGACGAGCTTCTCCGGGGACTCGCGCTCGATGATCTTCCGCATGCGCAGCTGCGAGAAGCAGATGACCAGCCAGACGAACAGGGCGACGGCGCCGGAGGAGTTGACCAGGAAGAGGAAGACCGAGTCGGGGAACTTGTAGTTGAAGAAGACGGCGACGAAGCCGAAGACGACCGAGGCGACGATCGCCGCGAGCGGTACGCCACGGGACGTGGTCCGCGCGAAGGCCTTGGGCGCGTCACCGCGCTGCCCGAGCGAGAAGGCCATGCGGGAGGCCGTGTAGAGCCCGGAGTTGAGACAGGACAGCACCGAGGTCAGCACGATGAAGTTCATGATCTGACCGGCGTGCGCGATACCGAGGGAGTCGAGGGCGGCGACGTACGAGCCCTTCTCCTTGATCGAGGGGTCGTTCCACGGCAACAAGGTCACGACGACGAAGATCGACCCGAGATAGAAGACGGCGACACGCCAGATGATGCTGTTGGTGGACTTGGTGACGGCCCGCTGCGGGTCCTCGGACTCACCGGCGGCCAGCGTGGCGATCTCGCTGCCCATGAAGGAGAAGACGACGAGCAGCACACCGGTGAGGATGGCGCCGGGCCCGTTGGGCAGGAACCCGCCGGAGTCGGTGAGGTTGGAGAGCCCGGCTTTCTCACTGTCGACCCCGGGAAGCACGCCGAACACGGCCAGCCCGCCAATAATCACGAAGGCACTGATGGCGACGACCTTGATACCGGCGAACCAGAACTCGAACTCGCCGTAGGAACCGACGGAGACGAGGTTGGTGGCGGTCAGCACGACCATCACGATGAGCGCCCAGGCCCACTGCGGTACGGCGGGAATCCACCCTTCGAGAATGGTGGCGCCGGCGGTGGCCTCCACCGCCAGTACGACAACCCAGAAGAACCAGTACAGCCAGCCGATGGAGAACCCGGCCCAGCGCCCGAGCGCCCGGTCTGCGTGCGCGGAGAACGAGCCGGAGGTCGGGTTGGCGACGGACATCTCGCCGAGCATCCGCATCACCAGCACGACGATCGTGCCGACGAGGGCGTACGAGAGAAGGATGCCGGGCCCGGCGGTCTGAATGCCGGAGCTGGACCCGACGAAGAGCCCGGCCCCGATGACACCGCCGATGGCGATCATCGACAGATGCCGGTTCTTGAGCCCGGCCTGAAGCCCGGAGGACGGAGAAGCGGTCATGGGGGGAATTCCTTTGCGCCGGGTGAACGGGGAAGCGCGCCGGTGGGGACGGCGTAAACAGTTGGTCCAGTGAATCGGAGGCAAAGGGATTCCTGAACCTTTGAATCCAGATCGTTACTTGAGGTTTCCTTGAGGATCCGCAGTGTTGCGTAGAGTTTTCGCGATCAACCCCCGAGGCTGCTGCCCCGAAACAGGCATGTCACACTCGTCCCATGCGCGTGTATCTCGGCTCGGACCATGCGGGCTTCGAACTCAAGAACCACCTCGTCGAGTGGCTCAAGGAGGCCGGCCACGACCCCGTGGACTGCGGCCCCCACATCTACGACGCCCTCGACGACTACCCGCCCTTCTGCCTCCGCGCCGCAGAGCGCACGGCGGCCGACCCGGACGCCCTCGGCATCGTGATCGGCGGCTCCGGCAACGGCGAGCAGATCGCGGCGAACAAGGTGAAGGGCGTGCGCGCGGCGCTCGCCTGGAGCGAGGAGACGGCGTCGCTGGGCCGCCAGCACAACAACGCGAATGTGGTCGCGGTGGGCGCACGCATGCACCCCCAGGACGAGGCGACGAAGTTCGTGGAGACGTTCCTGGCGACGCCGTTCTCGGGCGACGAGCGCCACGAGCGCCGCATCGACATGCTGACCGCCTACGAGACGACAGGCGACCTGCCGGCAATCCCGCCGCACCACCCTCAGGACCAGTAGTTCGGCTGCGGGTGCGCGGGGGCTGATCGCGCAGTTCCCCGCGCCCCTGAGGCTTTTCAGCCCGTCCGGCGTTTGAGGACGAGCGCGTTCAGCGCGACAAGGGGGGTCTGGGGGCGCAGCCCCCAGGGATGGGAACGGGTAGGGGCGGCGGGGGCG
>NZ_JBSFDA010000093.1:0-40067 GCF_053593675.1 Streptomyces sp. NPDC002156
GGAACAGCGCTCCGCTTCAGCCTATCCGAAAGGCACTGCGCGTGATGACTGAATCGACATCGACGTACCCGACTCCGGTCCTCTCCGTCTCCCGGTCCTCCGTCAGTCTCCCGTCACCCCGTCGGCCAGTTCACGGACGATGTCGAGGTGGCCGTTGTGGCGGGCGGTCTCCTCGATCAGGTGAAGGATCACCCAGCGGAGGTTCACCCGGCGTCCGTCGCGGACGGGCTTCTTGGCCTCGTCGTCGAGGCCGTGGGTCGCGACCAACTCCCGGTAACGGGCGCTCTGTTCCTCGTACTCGGCGAGGAGCTGGGCGAGCGGGGTCCGCACGGCCAGCCGCATCTCCGGGTCAGGGTCGTCGTCCGTGGCGTCGGCGAGCGGGCCCACCAGCTCCTCGCCCAGGAACACCACCTGGAACCACCAGAACTCCACCCACCGCAGATGGCTGATCAGCCCGCACAGGGTCATCAGCGGCGATCCCGGCAGCGGCGCCTTGACCGCGTCCTCGGGGGAAACGCCCTCGCACTTGGCGCGGGCGGTGTCACGTACGTAGTCGAGGAAAGTCGACAGCTGAGTGCGCTCGTCCCACGCGGGAGGCGTGTCGGTTCGTGTCATCGCCGGTGAGCATCGCGGATCGGCGGTCGGATGTCGAACGAATAAGCCGCGTTCCGGAGACGTCAGCCGGCGACCCTCGCCCGTGCCCAATGGCACGCCACCCGTTCCCCGCTGCCGCCGTCCAGCACCTCCAGATCCTGGCTCCGGCACGCGTCCGCGACGCCCGCGCGTTCCGCCTCCCCGTTCGCCAGGATCTGGCAACGGGCGTGGAAGCGGCAGCCGGTGGGGATGCGGGAGGGGTCGGGGGGTTCGCCGGTGAGCACCACCGGGTCGCCCGGCGCCTCCGGAAGGACCGACAGGAGGGCCTGGGTGTACGGGTGCTGAGGCGCCGAGAGGACCTGTTCGACGTCCCCCGTCTCCACGATCCGGCCCAGGTACATCACCGCGACCCGGTCGGCGATGTTCCACGCCAGCCCCAGATCGTGGGTCACCACCAGGGCGGACAGGCCCAGTTCGGCCCGCAGGCGCAGCAGCAGGGCCAGGATCTCGCCGCGCACGGAGGCGTCCAGGGAGGCCACCGGCTCGTCGGCGACGATGAGTTCGGGTTCCAGGACCAGGGCGCCGGCGATGACCACACGTTGACGCTGGCCGCCGGACAGCTCGTGCGGGTAGCTCAGGAAGAACCGCTCGGGTGGTCGCAGGCCCGCCCGGGAGAGGGCCTCCGTGACCGCGGCCCGCTCGTCCCCGGCGTACCCGTGGATGCGCAGTCCCTCGGCCACCGCGTCGTACACCGTGTGCCGGGGGTTCAGCGATCCGGACGGGTCCTGGAGCACCAGCTGGACGTGGCTGCGGTAGGCCTTCAGGGCCCGTGAGGAGTACTCCAGGGGCTTGCCGCCGAAGCTGACGTGTCCGGCGGTCGGCGGGACCAGCCCGAGCAGCGCACGGGCCAGCGTCGTCTTGCCACAGCCCGACTCGCCGACCAGCGCCACGATCTCCCCGGCCCGGATGTCGAGCTCGACCCCGTCCACGGCCCGCGCGGGCGCGGCCCCGTGCCGCCCGGGGAAGGTGACGTGGAGGCCCTGGGCACTGAGGAGGGGGGCGGCCTGCACGGCCGTAGGTGCGGTGGTCATGTGGCACTCCTAAGCGGGCCTGGCGATGTCGACTTCGGGACTGCACCCACCTAGGGGCGCGGGGAACTGCGCGACCAGCCCCCACCGGCCCGCGGTGAACGATCTACATGTACACAGGCCGCCCGCCGCTCCCGCCCCGCATCCCGAAGCGCCTGGTCCTCGCTACCGCACACGTCCAGCGCCACCGCGCACCGCGGATGAAACGCGCACCCGGCAGGCAGCCGAGACGGGTCGGGCGGGTCCCCGGCAAGCCCCCGCGGGGCAAACCGTGACGCCGGGTCCCCGATACGCGGGAACGCCGCCGACAGAGCCCCGGCATACGGGTGCAGCGCATCCTCGTACACCTGCCGTGCAGGCCCCTCCTCGATCACGCGGCCCGCGTACATCACCGCGAGCCGGTCGCAGGTGTCGGCGAGTACGGCCAGATCGTGGCTGATCATGACGAGGCTCAGGTTCTGATCGGTGACCAGCTGTTCGATGAGCCGCAGGATCTGCGCCTGGATCATCACGTCCAGGGCGGTGGTCGGTTCGTCGGCGATGACCAGCAGTGGGTCGCAGGCCAGCGCCATGGCGATCATGACGCGCTGGCGCTGGCCGCCGGAGAGTTCGTGCGGATACGCCGAAGCCCGCGCCGCCGGCAGACCCACCTGCTCCAGCAGTTCGCCGGCTCTCCTCCGCGCGGCGGCCGCGGTTGCCCTGCGGTGCAGCAGGATCGGCTCCGCGATCTGGTCGCCCACGCGGTGAACGGCGTTGAGCGAGTGCATCGCCCCCTGGAAGACGATCGAGGCGCCCGCCCAGCGGACCGCCCGTACCCGCCCCCACCGCATCGTCAGGATGTCCTCACCGTCCAGCAGGATCTCCCCGCCGATCCGGGTCCCGGTCGGCAGCAGCCTGAGCAGCGCGAGCGCCAGCGTCGACTTTCCGCAGCCCGACTCGCCCGCGATGCCGAGTTTCTGGCCGGCCGCCAGCGACAGGTCCACACCGCGCACGGCGGCCGCCCCGCCCGCGTAGGTCACATTGAGGTCCCGGACCTCCAACAGCGTCAACGGGCCACCCCCAGCCTGGGGTTGAGAACGGATTCCACCGCGCGTCCGCACAGTGTGAACGCCAGGGCGACCACGGCGATCGCGATGCCCGGCGGCACCAGGTACCACCAGTCGCCGGCGCTGACCGCGCCCGCCTCACGTGCCTCCTGGAGCAGGCCGCCCCAGGACACGACCGTCGGATCGCCGAGCCCGAGGAACGCGAGGGTCGCCTCGGCGAGGATGGAGGAGGAGATGATCAGGGTGGCCTGTGCCAGCACCAGTGGCATCACGTTGGGCAGCACATGCCGGGCGATGACGTGCCAGTGCCCGCCGCCGAGGGCCTTCGCGCGTTCGATGTACGGCCGCGACTCGACCGCCAGGGTCTGTGCCCGCACCAGCCGGGCCGTGGTCGGCCAGGACGTCACGCCGATCGCCAGCACGACCGTGCCGAGCGAGCGGGACATGACGGTGGCCAGCGCGATGGCGAGCACCAGCGTCGGCATCACCAGGAACCAGTCGGTGACCCGCATCATCACGGTGGCGTACATCCCGCGGAAGTGCCCGGCCGTGACCCCCACCAGGGCGCCGATACCCACCGAGAGCAGGGCCGCGAGCAGCCCGACGAGCAGGGAGACCCGCGCGCCCCAGACGAGCAGGCCCAGCAGATCGCGCCCGAACCGGTCGGTGCCCAGCGGGAATTCACCGCTCGGGCTCTCCATGGGCTGTCCTGGCGCGCCCGTCACGCTCGCGACGTCCGAGCCGACCGTCAACGGTGCGGTCAGCGCGACCAGTGCGAAGAGGGCGAGCAGGGCCAGGCCCAGGAGGCCGGCGCGGTGGCCGCGGTACCGCTTCCAGAACCGGACGACGGAGGCGCGGCGCCGCTGCCGGGCGAGCTGCCGGGGACCGGCCGGGACCCGGGCCGTCGGGGGAGTCGCTTCGGTGGTCATCGGCCCACCCTGGGATCGAGGAGCGGATAGAGCAGGTCGGCCAGCGTGTTCATCACGATCACCGCTGCGGCGAAGACGAAGAACAGTCCCTGGACCAGCGGGAGATCGGGCACGCTCAGCGCCTGGTAGAAGAGCCCGCCCAGGCCCGGCCAGGAGAAGACGGTCTCGACGAGGATCACTCCCGCGACGGTCCGGCCGAGGTTGACGAAGATCAGTGTCATGGTCGGCAGCATGGCGTTCGGCACGGCGTGCCGACGCCTGACCAGGTCGTCCCTGAGCCCCTTGGCGCGGGCGGTCGTCAGATAGTCGCTGCCCATCTCGTCGAGCAGAGCCGAGCGTGTGACCAGCAGGGTCTGTCCGTACTCGACCGCGACCAGGGTCACCACCGGCAGGACGAGATGGTGGGCGACATCGAGGACGTACGCGAAGCCGGTCTCACCGCCCGACTCCATGCCGCCGGTCGGGAAGAGACCGGGGATCGGGCCGACGCCCACCGAGAAGACGATGATGAGCAGCAGTCCGAGCCAGAACGACGGAATCGAGTAGAGAACGAGCGCCAGACCGGTGTTGAGCCGGTCGCCCGGTCCGCCGTTGCGCCAGGCCGCGCGGGTGCCGAGGTAGACGCCGAGCACGGTGTACAGGACGAACGCGGTGCCGGTGAGCACCAGTGTGTTCGGCAGCGCTTCGGTGATCTTGTCGATGACGGGCGCCCGGAACTGGTACGACGTGCCGAGGTCGCCGGTGAGAGCCTTGCCGCAGTAGTCCGTGAACTGCTGCCACAGCGGCAGGTCCAGGCCGAACTCCCGTCGGTAGGCGGCCAGTTGCTCGGCCGATACCTGGCGGCCGCCCGTCATGGTCTTGACCGGGTCGCCGGGGATCAGTCGGAAGAGGAAGAAGCTGGTGACGAGGACGGCGAGCAGGGAGACGGCGGCGCCGCCCAGCTTGCCTGCCCCGTATCGCAGATAGGCGGACCGGTTGCGGCGCGGACCGCGGTCCGACGGGGCGGCGAGGGCGGCCCCGTCGGACTCCGCGACCGACGCGGATGCTGCGTCAGCGGTCATCGGTTATTCGCGGTCCTCTGCACTGGCCCGGCGGCGCATCACGAAGAACACCACGGCGCCGACGACGACCGCGAGACCTCCGACCGTGCCCGCGACGACCCCCGTCGAGCTGGAGTCGTCGGACGAGCTGTCGGCGGCTGCGGGCACCGCCGACCACCAGCTCCAGTAGCCGTCCTGACCGTAGATGTTGCCCGCTTTCGCCGGCATGGTGGTGATCGACTTGATCTGGTCCGTGCGGTAGGCCTCGACCGCGTTCGGGTACGCCATGACGTTCATGTACCCGAGGTCGTACAGCCGCGACTCCATCTGCTTGACGATGTTCGCCCGTTCGGCCGGGTCGTACTCGGCGAGCTGGCGCGCGTACAGGTCGTCGTACTTCTTGTCGCAGACGAAGTTGTCGGTGGCGCCCACGTCCTTGGGTGTTGCGGGCAGGGCCCCGCAGGTGTGGATCGACAGGACGAAGTCCGGGTCAGGGTTGACGGACCAGCCGTCGAAGGCGAGGTCGTAGGTGCCCGCGAGCCAGGGGTCGCTCACGTTGTCCAGGCAGTCGAGCTTCACCCCGATGCCGAGGTCGCCCCACCACTCCTGGAGGTACTGGCCGACGGCCTTGTCGTTGGGGTCGGTGGCGTGGCAAAGGATGCGATAGGTGATCGGCTTGCCGTCCTTGCCGACCCGCTTGCCGTCGCCGTTCTTCTTGTAGCCGGCCTGGTCGAGGAGTTGGGCCGCCTTCGTGGGGTCGTAGGCGAGTTTCTGGCTTGCCGACGGTTTCCAGAAGTACGTCGAGAAGCGCGGCGGGATGTAGCCCTCGCCCTCGACCGCGTGGCCCTGGAACACCCTGTCGATGAGGGTCGTACGGTCGACGGCCATGAACAGCGCGTGCCGCACCCGCTCGTCGAGGAGCGAGGGGTCCCCGTCACCGAACTTCTCGCCGTTCGCGGCCCGCGCGCCGGGGTTGGTGGCGAGGGCGTAGAAACGACGGCCGGGCGCCTCGTTGACGTGGATGTTCTTCACGCCCTTGAGGGACTCGGCCTGAGCGGGTGTCAGGGCCGGGGCCCCGGCGACGAAGGAGACCTCGCCCTTGCGCAGGGCGGCTACGGCGGCGTCCTGGTCCTTGTAGTACCGGAAGACCAGTTCGTCGAACTTCGGGGCGCCGCGCCAGAAGTTCTTGTTCGCCTTGAGCCGGACGTAGCTGTCCGCCTTGTAGTCGGTGAGGACGAACGGCCCGTTGCCGACGATGGGGAAGCTCTTGTCGTTGTTGAACTCCGAGAAGTCCCCGACCTTCTCCCAGATGTGCTTGGGCACGATCGGCACATCGAGGGCGGCCATCGTGGCCTGCGGCTTCTTCAGTTTGATGACGAGCTGTGTCGGGCTCGGAGCCGTCACCTTCTCGAAGTTGCCGACGTAGCTGCCGTTCGAGGTGGCGGCACCCTCGTCGGTCATCATCTTGTTGAACGTCCACGCCGCGTCCTCGGCGGTGGCCTGCTGCCCGTCCGACCACTTGGAGTCGGAGCGGATCGTGTACGTCCAGGTGAGTTTGTCGGCGGACGGTGTCCACTTGGTGGCGAGCCCCGGGATCGGGTGGGCGTCCTTGGGGTCGTAGTTGGTCAGGAACTCGTACATCAGCCGGTGGATGCTGGTGCTGACCAGCCGGGACGCGAGGAACGGGCTCAGCGAGTCGACGCTCTGGGCGACGGCGACGGTGAGGACCTTCTTGCTCTCCGCCGCCGACGCCTGCTGGGGCGCGAGGCCGAGCGGAGTCGAGACAGCGGCCGAGAGCGCCAGGGCGGCGGCTAAGAGCCGGAGCGTACGGCTCTTCAGGCTCTGGTTCCGTCTGCTGCGCCGGTCTTGAGCATTCATAGAACGTGGCCTCGTGTCATCGCTCGCACAGGGACGTCTGGAGGTACCGGGCCCCACCCGACCGGGTGGGGCCAAGTGGGTTGATCAGGTATCTATCAGTGGCGGTCTGTGCCCGTCAACGGTGCCTTACCGTGTGTGGCCTGCGGAAATGCCACGTTGACGCGCGAGTTGGACAGCTATTGGTCGAGACCGGTGAAGCGTCCCTGGTGGGGGCCTGACGGCCCCCACCGGAGTGTGGTCCGCCGGGAATCCGACGGACCACACTCATGGGGCTACTTCCACTCCAGGCCCCAGACGTTGCTGTTCTTCTTCACCGGCGCGACCATCCACTTGGTCCACACGGTCTTCTCGACGTACTTGCACTGGGCGTTGTAGCGGTACGTGTACTTGCGGACCTTGAACTTCTTGGACTCGTGGAACATCGTCATGCGGACCTTGGTCTTGCCCGCCTTGTTCTTGGCCGGGATCGAGTACTCCCAACTGCTGGACTTCGACCAGGATCCGCCGACGGTCACGCTGAACGACGTGCTCGCCTTGGCGAAGATGACCCCGGCCTCGGCCTCGACGCCCGCGGTGCCGCTGGCGTTCACCTCGGCGGTCGAGGTCGCGTTGTACGTGAGGTTGCCACCGAGGTGGTCGTACATCCAGTCGCTGTGGAGGTTCGTCGACTTCTGCACCGTCGACTTGTTCGTGATCTTGTAGCCCTTGCCGGGGCTCGGAGCGCACGCCGCCGAGGCGGGCGCGGCGACTCCGCCCACCATGCCGCCCGCGACAATGGCGGTGGTGACGACGCTGCTTGCGAGTTTCCTCACGGATGGTGCCCTTCGGGTGAGTAAGCCGGTCTGCGACTTCTGTCGAACTAGCTGTGATGGCTCTGTGTGGCTCTGGGGCCGACGGCGCGGTCATGATCGTTGCCGTGGAGTGAAGTACTCACCAGAACCCCCGTCAGCAGCAAACGAGACATGGTGCGCCGGAGATACGTGTCTGTCTTGACCGTCGTGATCGCTAAAGGGCAAAGCGTGCAAACGGGAACTCGTGCTGGAGTCGGGCGACTTGGTTCGTGGCCTCTGGGTGGATTGCCGCTATCGCTCGATGTACATAAAGTGATCATCATCTCTCTGCGGGGCTCATGCGCTTTGCGACATGAAAGACGCACTCAAGGCCTTCTCGAGTGCGGGACCGACTACCGCAGATGGTTCATCTTCTGATGGCTGGGATGCCTCACGGGTTCTCTCGGGCGCGCGAGGTGTGACGGTCGTTCAGTACACGGGGAGAGTGGCGAAAATGCATGTTGTGGCAGATCGCAGACGCGGCGGCAGCTGCGACGAAGTCGCGAGCGAATGGCTCGGCAGGCCCTTCGGGGCGGCCGTGCGTGCCAGGCGGCTGGAAATGGGGCTGACGCAGGAGCGGGTCGCGGCGCAGGCCGGTATGAGTCAGGGGGCGCTGTCGCGTCTGGAGCGCGGCAGGGGAGTGCCGACCCTGCCGCTCCTGGAGCGGCTGGCGGCGGCCATGTCGTCGAACCTGCTGATCTCGCTGTCGCCGCACGGCGATGTCCGCGTGGTCTTCAGGCCGCCTGTGCGGTGATCGATTTGCTGATGTGAGTGATTCTCGATGCCGGCCACCACTCGGTGGCCGGCATCGGGCGTGAGTACCGCAACAGGGTTGCCGGAGACGCCTTTTGGTTTGTCGAGCCTTGCATTCGGAATCGATGCCAGTGCGACGGGCCGACGGCTGCGGTGGTGGCGGACCGGCCCCTCCTCGGTCCGGTTTCGAACGTTCTTACCGACGTCGTGTATGCCTACATCGACCCCGTAGGTCCGGCTCTCCCAGGAAGAACGAACCACCGTGACCACACTGACCAAGCCCGAGGGCGCACCGGCCCCGACCGGTCCGGACAGCTTCCTCTCGGTCCGCGATCTCAAGGTGCAGTTCTCCACCGAGGACGGCATCGTCAAAGCGGTCGACGGGCTCTCCTTCGACGTCGAGCGCGGCAAGACCCTGGGCATCGTGGGCGAGTCCGGATCGGGCAAGTCCGTCACGAACCTGACGATCCTCGGTCTGCACGACCCGAGGAGCACCACCGTCGACGGCGAGATCGTCCTCGACGGCAAGGAACTAGTCACCGCCACGGAGAAGGAGCTGGAGCAGCTCCGCGGCAACAAGATGGCGATGATCTTCCAGGACCCGCTGACCGCGCTCTCCCCGTACTACACGGTGGGCCGCCAGCTGTCCGAGCCGTTCATGAAGCACACCGGCGCCTCCAAGAAGGAGGCGAAGGTCAGGGCCGTACAGATGCTGGAGAAGGTCGGCATCCCGCAGCCCAGGACGCGCTTCGACGACTACCCCCACCAGTTCTCCGGCGGTATGCGCCAGCGCGCGATGATCGCCATGGCGCTGATGTGCGACCCCGACCTGCTGATCGCCGACGAGCCCACCACCGCGCTGGATGTGACGGTGCAGGCGCAGATCCTGGACCTGCTCAAGGACCTCCAGCAGGAGTTCGGCTCCGCGATCATCTTCATCACGCACGACCTCGGCGTCATCTCGAACATGGCCGACGACCTGCTGGTGATGTACGCCGGCCGGGCCGTGGAGCGCGGCACGGTCAAGGAGGTCCTGCGCACGCCGCAGCACCCGTACGCCTGGGGCCTGCTCAGCTCCATGCCCCGCCTGGACGGTGACATCGACGAGGCGCTGACGCCGATCCCCGGCTCGCCGCCCTCGCTGCTCAACCCGCCCTCGGGCTGCCCCTTCCACCCGCGCTGCGCCTTCACCGGCGAGGTCTCGGGCAGCCTCTGTACCGACGTACGGCCGTCGCTGGCGGACGGGCGCGCCTCCGCGTGCCATCTGTCGGCGGAGCAGAAGCAGACCATCTTCATCGACAAGATCCAGCCCCGGCTGCGCTAGGGAGCACCGCGACATGAGCGACAACCTCACCCTCCCCGCACAGCAGGGTTCCACCGGTACGTCGACCGAGGAACTGCTCAAGGTCGAGGGCCTCACGAAGCACTTTCCGATCCACGGCGGCTTCCCGGTCAAACGGAAAGTCGGCGCCGTGCAGGCGGTCGACGGCATCGATCTGACCATCGGGGTCGCCGAGAGCGTCGGCATGGTGGGCGAGTCCGGCTGCGGCAAGTCGACCGCGGGCCGGCTCATCACCCGGCTCCTGGAGCCGACCGGCGGCAGGATCACGTACTCGGGCCAGGACATCACGCACGCCTCGCGCAAGCAGCTGGCGCCGGTCCGCTCCGAGATCCAGATGATCTTCCAGGACCCGTACAGCTCCCTGAACCCGCGCCAGACCGTCGGTACGATCATCAAGTCGCCGATGGAGGTCAACGGGATCGAGCCGACGGGCGGCCGGGAGAAGAAGGTCCGCGAGCTCCTGGAGCTGGTCGGTCTCAACCCCGAGCACTACAACCGCTTCCCGCACGAGTTCTCCGGCGGTCAGCGTCAGCGCATCGGGGTGGCCCGCGCGCTCGCCCTGCAGCCGAAGCTGATCGTGGCGGACGAGCCGGTCTCCGCGCTCGACGTGTCCATCCAGGCCCAGGTGGTGAACCTCCTCAAGAAGGTCCAGGAGGAGATGGGCATCGCGTTCCTGTTCATCGCCCACGACCTGGCGATCGTCCGGCACTTCTCGCAGCGCGTCGCGGTGATGTACCTCGGCAAGATCGTCGAGGTCGGCGACCGGGACTCGATCTACAACCGCCCGCGTCACCCGTACACGCATGCTCTCCTCTCCGCCGTCCCCGAGGTGGCGATGGACGACGAGACGGAGGCCCGCGAGCGCATCCGCCTCGCCGGTGACGTCCCGTCGCCGATCCACCCGCCGTCCGGCTGCCGCTTCCGCACCCGCTGCTGGAAGGCGCAGGACAAGTGCGCGAGCGAGGAGCCTCCGCTGGTCCAGATCTCCGGCAACCGCGAGAACCACCTGACGGCCTGCCACTTCCCGGAGGACCCGACGACGGAGGCCCGCGACGAGGACGTGGTCCTGGACCCGGCGCTGAAAGGGCACTGAAAGCCCGGAGAAAGTTCCCTCGGAGAGGCTTGGGCAACAAGGTCGGAAGCCCCCGGGACCCCCTGGGACCTGGGGCATCCGACAGGAATGCCAGACGAGGAGAACCTTGATGTCCAAGATGCTGCGTGGTGTGGCCGGCCGTGTCGCCGGCAAGCTGCTCCCCCAGACGACCGCGGCGGCCGGCTGTGCGGCCGACTGCTACTACGACAACAGGGTCTCCGGGGGACAGATCTACAAGCTCCACTGCTGCTACCTGCCCAACTGCACGCTGCGCTGCGTCTGACCGACGGTGGCCGCCGTGCCGGTCTCACGCACGGCGGCCCTCCCGCGTACCGATCCGTACGTCAATCGGGGACCCATGCAAGCGGTAGCAGCGTTCGGGCAACTGTGCCTGGTCACGGTGTTCATCTGGTCCGGCGTGCAGAAGGCCAGGGATCTGCGCGCCTTCCGGCGGCATCTGACGGCGACGGTTCCGAGGCTCGGCAGGTTTTCCGGCGCCTTGGCCGCAGCGGTTCCGGCGGTCGAATGGAGCGCTGCCGGACTCCTGTTGCTGCGCCCGTCGGAATGGGCGGGATACTTCGTGGCCGCTGTTCTTCTCGGCGTCTTCACGCTGTATCTGATCGGCCTGCTGCGGTCGAATCCGGCCGCGTCCTGCGGTTGTGCCGGCGCGGACGACACTCCCGTGTCGGGAGCGCACGTCGTACGCAACCTGCTCCTGTTGGTCATCTGCGCCCTCACCTGGTGGGCGGCAGCACGTTCGGCGGGCCCCGGCCTGTCCGAGTACGCCGTGGTCGTGGCTCCCGCGGCCGTCTTCGGCGTGACCCTGCTTCATCTGGGGGAGCTGGCCTCCCTCTTCCGCACCACACCTGTGACCTGAGAAATGGAGTGCGCATGGGGATCGTGCTTTCCGTCCTCGCCCTGTTGACGGCTTCAGCGGCGTGCGGTCTTTCCGTGGCCGTTGCTCTTCGGGTGAAGAAACTCCTCGATCCGCTCACCGAGCAAGGCCTGTTGAGCAACCGTCGGGGGAGTGCCCCCGAAGTGGGCACCGTGATTCCGCCGAGTTCAGCGCTCGTCGACGTGACCGGCGAGGAAGTGCGTCTGCCCGGCGCCGGTTCGGGGCCGTGGGTGCTCGCGTTCCAGTCCGTCGGCTGTACGGGCTGCAAGATGCAGATGCCCGCCTACAAGTCGTTCCTGCGGGCGTCGGGCATCAGCCGCGACCGGGTGTTCTCGATCGTCGTCGGTGACGCCGACGGGCTCCCGTACTACCAGGACGAACTCGGCCAGTTGGGCCATGTAGTCCATGGCGTCGACGGCGCGTCCGGGATCGTGGAGAGCCTCGGCGTCTCCGTCTTCCCGACCTACGTCCTGGTGGACGGAGACGGAAGGGTGGTGGTCTCCACACAGAGTTCGGCGGCGCTCCCGAACGACGCGGCGCCGCTCCGCCAGCCGGATCTCGTGGGCGGCTGAGGTGCCATGCCCATAGAGAAGTCCGGCGTGTCGGGACAGGCGCCGAACCCCGCCCGTACAGGGGTCGGGCGGGGACCCGGGCCGAAGCGCCTGGCGGCGGCTCTGGCCCTCGGATTCGAGGCCGCGCCGGCGGCACTGCTCGTCTACGCCGCGCTCGATCTGGTCGGCGGTGTCCTCCCGGTGGCCCTCGGCTGGCTCACCAAGATCGCCCTCGACCACCTCACCGCCCATGCGCAGGCGAGCACGCTGGCCGCGCTGGCCGTCGGACTCGCCGCCGTAGGAGTCGTGCAGGCCGTGCTTCCCCATCTCTCCGCCTACCTCCAGGCGGAGCTGGGGCGGAGGACCGGAACTCTCGCGCAGAACAGGCTGTTCTCCGCCGTGGGCAGGTTCGTGGGGCTGGGCCCCTTCGAGGACCCGGAGTTCCTCGACACGCTGCGGATGGCGAAGCAGTCCGGGCGCAACACGCCCGGTGCCGTGGTGAGCGGGACACTCGGAGTGGCCCGGGCCGGCATCACCATCACGGGTTTCCTGGCATCGCTGGTCGCCCTGGCCCCGCTGATGGCCGTGTTCGTCCTCGTCTTCGCCCTTCCCGTGCTGGCCGCGGAGATCGTTCTCTCCCGTCGCCGGGCGGAGATGCTCTGGAGCATCAGCCCCGGGGAACGACGCGAACTGTTCTTCGACCAGCTGCTCTCGGACGTCAACGCGGCAAAGGAAGTACGGCTGTTCGGCTCGGGGGGCTTCCTGCTCGGGCGGATGCAGCGGGAGCGGCTGACGACGGACGCCTCCCGGCGCCGCATCGACCGCCGTGAGCTGTCCACCCAGTCGGGCCTGGCACTGCTCGCCGCACTGGTGTCCGGGGCCGGTCTGGTGTGGGCCCTGCAGAGCGCGCGGTCGGGCGCGCTGACGCTGGGGGACATCGCCATCTTCATCGCCGCCGTCGCGGGAGTACAGGCGGCGGTGGCGCAGCTCGCCGACAGCACCGCCCGCGCCCACCAGGCACTGACCTTGTTCGGGCACTACCAGGAGGTGACCATGGCAGGACCCGACCTCGAACGCCGTGCGGATCCGCGCCCGTTGCCGCCCCTGGAGCACCACATCGAACTGCGGGACGTCTGGTTCCGGTACGCCGAGGACCAGCCGTGGATCATCCGGGGCGTGGACCTCGTGATCCCACGAGGCCGGAGCCTGGCCCTGGTCGGCCTGAACGGCGCCGGGAAGTCCACTCTGGTCAAACTGCTCTGCCGGTTCTACGACCCGACCCACGGCGCCATCCTCTGGGACGGCGTCGACATCCGGGACGTGGCCCCCGAGGAACTGCGCTCCCGGATGAGCGCGGTGTTCCAGGACTTCATGCACTACGACCTGACCGCCCGGGAGAACATCGCCCTCGGCGATCCGGACACGCTGGACGATCCCGCCCGGGTGACCGAGGCGGCCCGGCGGGCCGGTGTCCACGAGACGATCACCGGCTTCCCCCTCGGCTACGACACCCTCGTCACGCGGACCTTCTTCCCCGGCACGGACGAGGACGACGCGACGACAGGTGTCCTGCTCTCCGGCGGCCAGATGCAACGGCTGGCGCTGGCCCGCGCCCTGGTGCGCGAGCGGCGGGACTTCCTGATCCTGGACGAACCCACCTCGGGCCTCGACGCGGAGGCCGAGTACCAACTGCACGCCGAAGTGGACGACTTCCACCGGGGCGGCACCCGGCTGCTGATCTCCCACCGGCTCGGATCCGTACGGGACGCGGACCGGATCGTCGTCCTGGCGCAGGGCCGGATCGTCGAGCAGGGCGACCACTCCGCCCTGCTGGCCCGGGACGGCGCGTACGCCCGGCTGTTCACCCTTCAGGCCGCCGGATACGTGGGATACAGCGAGCGGCCGGAGCTGCCCTCGGCCCAGGAGGCGGCACGGTGATCCGGCTCGGGCTGGTCGCGGTCGCCGCGTGCGTTGCCGCCGCCGGTGCTGCCTGGCACCTGCGCCGACGGCTGGTGTCGGTCACCGTGGTCGGCCACAGCATGCTGCCCGCCTACCGCCCTGGTGACCACGTGGTGGTGCGGCGCGGGGTCGTGCCGCCGCCCGGCGGGGTGGTCGTCGTCGAACAGCCCGACACCCGCACCCGGAGCTGGCCCGTTCCGCCGGCCGGACTGGGCAGCCGACGGCAACCGGTCGCCGGCCGGCAGTGGCTCGTCAAGCGGGTCGCGGCCGGACCCGGCGGGCGCTGGACCACCCCCGCGGGCGTCGCCGAGCGCGTACCGCCGGGCCATGTGCTGCTGCTCGGTGACAACGCGGACGTCAGCTTCGACTCGCGCCAGATGGGGCCGTTCCCCGTGGACCGGGTCCTCGGAGCGGTCTGGCTGCGCCTTTGACCTCCGTCGGACAGCGTGAGCCGGCTCGGCCCGCGCACCGCCGGGAGAGGAAAACGCACCACCAACGAGGAGGAGAAGTCATGCAGGAGAACAACACGCAGGTCGCGCGGAGCACGGACCGGATCGAGACGGTCCGGCCCGAGACGGTCCAGCAGCCCGAGGCCATCGAGATCCGGCTGCTCGACAAGATCGAGACCATCCAGAGCAAGGCGGTCTCCAGGTAGCACACGTCCTGTCGGCGGGGGTGACCCCGCCGACAGGCACATCCTTCGAGGAGCATCGGTCTTGAGACGTCCACGTGTGAAACCCGAACACACCCCCCACCGGTTCGACGACGGAACCATCCGTATCGGCGGCGAGATCTACGGAATCGCGGCGGAGATCACTGACCCCCATGGCTGGGTCTGGGCCGCCCTGACCAAGCTGGACGGCACCACCTCGCCCGAGGTCGTCGAGAAGGAACTGGCCGCCGAACACCCGCGACTGGGCCCCGAAGGCGCCGCGAAACTGCTCCGGGACCTCCTGAACTCCGGCTACGTCGAGGACGCGGCCGTCGGCCCGCCGACCGGCCTCACCGATGCCGAGATCGAGCGGTACAGCCGCAACCACGCCTACTTCCGGCGGGTGGACCTGAGACCGGGCAGCGACCCGTGGGAGGCGCAGTGGCGGCTCAAGTTCGCGAGGGTGGCCGTCCTGGGCGTCGGCGGTACGGGCAGTCACGCGGCGTGGGCGCTGGCCGCCGCCGGTGTCGGCAGCCTCCACCTCGTCGACCCGGACTCCGTCGAGCTGTCCAACCTGACCCGCCAGGCGCTGTACGGCGAGGCCGACCTGGGGCGCCCCAAGGCGGAGGTCGCCGCCGAGCGCCTCGCGGGGGTCAACTCCACCGGAACGTTCACCCATGACGTCCGGATGGTCGACACGGAGGAGGGGCTGAGGGAACTCGTCTCGGGGTGCGACGCCTTCGCCCTCTGCGCGGACGAACCCCGCAACGACCTCATCGCCAAGATGACCAGCCGGGTCTGTGCCGCGCTCGGCGTTCCCTGGGTGAGCGCCGGATACAACGGCCCCCTGGTCACCGTCGGCGTCTACGGTCCGCAGGGCCCCTGCTTCGAATGCGTCGGAGCGGGCGAGGAGGCGAAGCTGAGGCCGGGCTGGCATCCCGACCTCGGGGGAGCGGGCGTACTGGCCCCCGCCGCCGGGATCTCCGGACAGCTGATCGCCCACGAGGTCATCGCGCTGCTCACCGGGACCAACCGGTCGGCGCCCGGGTTCGTGCGGGGCCTCAACCTGATCGCCCCCGACCAGCTGGTCGACGTAAGGCATCCCGCGCGGCCCGACTGCCGGCTGTGCAACCCGTGACCGACGATCGCGGCGTCCGGGTGGGGCTGCACGCACTGGAGGTCCGGCCGGACCGGGGTGAGTGGATCGTGGGGCGGCAGGGCCACGACCAGGTCGTCGCCCTGCCCGGGATCGGACTGGCCGCCCTACGGCTCCTCGCCGAGGGCCGTACGGTCGAGGAGGCCAGGCGCAGCCTGCGCACGGACACCGGACGTGACCTGGACGTCGGCGCGTTCGTGGAGCGGCTCAGCGGAGCCGGACTGGTGGCGTCCATCGGCGACCGGCGCATCGACTCCGAGCCGTCGGCCGTCTCGTTTCCCCGGCTGCGGCCGACCCATGTCCGCTGGGCCATGAGCCCGGTCCTGCACGGGCTTCTCCTGGCGGTCCCCGTGGTCGCCCTCCTGGCGGCTCTGTGGGATCCGGGTGCCCTGCCGTCCTGGGGCGACCTGCTGTGGACCGAGTACGGCACGTTCAACCTGCTCGCGCAGGGCGCGGTGGCCGTGTGCCTCATAGCCCTGCACGAGATGACACACCTGGTCACGGCCCGTGCCGCCGGTGTGCCCGGACGGATCCGGCTCGGGACACGACTGCAGTTCCTGGTCGCGCAGACGGAGGTGTCGGGCATCTGGCTCAAGGGCCGCAGGGAGCGCCTCACGGTCTATCTCTCCGGGATCGCCCTCGACGCGGCGATCTGGGGAGCCTGCGTCCTGGCCCGGTTCCTGGGCGGGGACTTCGCGCTCCTGCCCGTCATCGCGATGACCCTGGTGGCCGCGTTCGCCAACCAGTGCCTCGTGTTCATGCGGACGGACCTCTACTTCGTCATCCAGGACCTCACGGGCTGCCGCAACCTCTACGCGGACACCGGCCGCTATCTGCGCCACCTCGCGGCGCGGATGTGCGGACGGCGCCACCAGGATCCCCTGAGTTCCCTGCGCACCGCCGAGCGGCGCTTCCTCAAGGCCTACGCCCTGGGCGCCGTGGCGGGCACGGTCGCCTGTGTGTTCATCGGCATCCGGCTCCTCACCGAGGTCACCCTGCCCCTGTTCACCCGCTCGCTCGACCAGCTCGTGCACGGCGCCGACCCGTGGGGCCGACTGGACGCCGTGGTGACGGTCCTCGTACTGGCCGGACTCCAGGGAACCTGGGCCTGCCTGTGGTGGCGTCGCCACTCGGGCCGACTGCGGCGGGCGTGGCACGCGGGAGGGCGTCGCCTTCGACGGCACTGAGAACGGGAACGGGAACTCTTCGTTCCGCTGTCGGGAAAACCCTCATTGCCTCCCCGTCAGCGGTGGTCTACGTTCTGTGAATGTTCAACCCAGCGCCTCGGTTTCGTCTGCTCGGTCCCCTGGAGGCCGAGGTCGACAGGCGCCGTGTGGTCCTCACCGGACGCCAACGCGCCCTCTGCGCCGTGCTGTTGCTCAACGCCGACCATGTCGTGTCCGTCGACCGGCTGACCCAGGGTGTGTGGGGTGCACACCGGCCCAGTGCGCCCGAGGCACGCGTCCGGGCGCTGGTCGCCGAGGTACGCCGGGCCTTCGGTCCCGTGGGAAGCGGCCTGCTGGTCACCCAGCCGCCGGGCTACGCGCTGCGGGTGGCCCCCTCCGAGGTCGATGCGCACGTCTTCGAGCAGCGGCTCAAGGACGCGGCCCGGTCGGCGGCCCACGGAGACTGGGCGGAGGCCCACCGCTGTCACGACGAGGCCCTCGCCCTCTGGCGCGGCGAACCCCTGCCGGACCTGCCCGCGCTGGAGGCGGAGCGCCGACGCCTGACCGAGTTGTACATCGCGGCCCAGGAAGGCAGGTCCGAGGCCGACATGGAACTCGGCCGCCACCGTACGGCCGTCGCCGAACTGGTCCGTCTCACGTCGGAGCACCCCCTGCGTGAGCGCCCGCACGCGTTGCTGATGCGCGCCCTGCAACGGGACGGACGTACCGCCGACGCCCTGGCCGTCCACGCCGGTTTCCGGCGGCGCCTGGTCGACGAACTCGGGGTCGAGCCCTCGGACGAACTCGGCGCCCTGCAACAGAGCCTGCTACGCGGTGACGTCGGCCACGCGAACGCACCGGTGTCCCGGCCGGGCGCCCCCGTGGAGACCAGGCCGGTTCCCCGGCAACTGCCCCGCGAACCCCGTCGCTTCGTCGGCCGGGGTTCGCATCTGCGTCTGCTCGACGCCTGTCGACGCCAGGCCGAGGCACTCGCCCTGATCGTGGGGCCCGCCGGGGTGGGCAAGACCGCGCTGGCCCTGCACTGGGCGCACCGGATCGCGGGCGAGTTCCCCGACGGCCAGCTCTTCCTCGACATGCGGGGCTTCGACGACGCCGAACCGATGACCCCTCAGGAGGCGCTCCCCCTTCTCCTCCAGGGGCTGGGATGCGCGTCCCGGGACATTCCGCTCGGCTGGGAGGCACAGGCGGCGCTGTACCGCACGGTGCTGGCCGAGCGCCGGATCCTGGTCGTCCTCGACGACGTGGCGGACGCGTCGTACGTCCGGGACCTGCTCCCCGCCTCCAGCGGTTCGCTGACGTTGGTGACCAGCCGGCACAAACTCAACGGCCTGGTCACCATGGACGGGGCCTACCGGGTGTCCTGCGACGTACTCGACAGCGGGGAGGCCCTGGAGCTGATCAGCGCCGCGGTCGGGCCCGACGCCGTCGCGGCCGACCCGGAGTCCGCGGCCCGGCTGGTGGAACTCTGTGACCGGCTGCCGCTCGCACTCTGCGTCGCCAGCTCCTGGATCGGCGACCGGCCGGGCAGCATCAGGGACTACGTACGGGACCTCGCCGAACGGGGACGCCTCGCGCGGTTGCACGTGGAGGGTGAGGAGAGCGTGGCGGTCCGGGCCGCGCTCGACCTGTCGTACGAAGGACTGTCGGCCGAAGCGAGGAGGGCGTTCCGCCTGCTCGGGCTGGTGGCGGGAACCGGGCGCTCCTCCGCCGCTGCCGCGGCCGGCGCCGGGATCGACGAACCGGGCATGTCCGACCTGCTGCGTCTGGCGCAACGTGTGCACCTGCTGCGGGACGCCGGGGGCGGACGCTCGGCCTGGCACGACCTGGTGCACGAGTACGCCAGGGACCGCGCGGTCGCGGAGGACGACGAGTCCGAGCGGGGGTCCGCCGTCGAACGCATCCTGGACCACTATCTGCAGAGCGTCGTCAACGTGGCTCGTGTGTGCGGCCTCTACGTTCCGCGCGAGTGCCCCCCTCCCGTCGAGTCGTCGACACCGAGGGGATTCGGTACGTCGGAGGAGGCCTACGCCTGGTTCGAGTCCGAGTGGGAGGACATCGCCGCCGCCATCGGGCACGCGGCGGAACATGGCCCCGCACGTTTCGCCTGGCAGCTCGTGGACGCCCTGCTGGATCTGTTCCACCACCGGCGCCCGATGTCGGACTGGATCCGGCTGGCCGCCGTCGCCCGTGAGGCCGCCGAGCGGAGCGGCAGCCTCCAAGGCCAGGCCGCCATGCACCTCTCCACCGGGAACGCACTCTGGCGGAACGGCGACCTGAGGGGAGCCCTGACCGAGTACGAGAAGGCGGAAGCCCTGGCCTGCCGTGCCGGGTGGCTGTTCGGCGAGGCCGCCGGCCTCCAGGGCAGGGGAGTCACCCTCAAACTCCTCGGCAAGCCCCAGGAAGTGCCACCGCTCTACCGCCGGTGCCTCGACATCTACCGGCAGATCGGCGTGACGAAGAGCGCGGAGATCATGCTCATCAACATGGCCTCCCTCTACCACTCCTTGGGGCGTCTCGCCGAGGCCGAGGACGCGGTCACCGAGGCCCTGTCGCAGCTCGGTGGGGACGGACGCCACACCCACTCGATGGCCCTGGTCAACCTCGCGCTGATCCTCCAGGAACAGGCCAGGTTCCCCGAGGCGACGACGACACTGCGCAAGTGCCTCCTCGTCTCCCGTGACTCCGGCTCGGTCTACGGCGAGGCCGTGGCCCTGGAAACTCTCGGCCGGGTGTTCGACGACGCCGGTGACAGCGCCTGCGCGATCCGTGCGTACGAGGACGCCCTCGCCCTGTCCCGGCAGGTGGGCAACCGCAACTGCGAGGTGGACTCGCTGGTCGGCCTGGCCCAGGTGAAGGTGCGTACTGGCCGGCCGGACGAGGCCGCCGGGCATCTCGACGACGCCCGTGACATCGCCGAACAGACGGGCCACAGGACAGGACTGGTCGAGGTGCTCCGCGCGAACGCCACGGTGTGCTGTGCGCGCGGGGAGTACGAGAACGCGATCACGCATCTGGCGCATGCCGCGCAACTGGCCGTCGAAGGTGCCCCCCTGGCACTGCCGCGCATTCACACGCTCACCGCCCTGGTCCTGCTGGAGACCGGCGCGGTGGCCGATGCCCTGCGGGCGGCGGAGGAGGCCGTGGACCGGGCCCGTGAGTCGGGCCAACGACTCGCCCTCGCACGGGCGTTGACGGCCAGGGCAGCCGCCCGGGACGACGACGCCGACGCGGACGAGGCCCACACCCTGTTCGAGGCGATGAGCGTCCCGGACGGCCACTACCGGACGGCCGCTCCCTGGCTGCCGGAACCGCGCCCGCAGCGGCGACGACGGCCGTTCCAGGAGCTGCCCTCCGACGCGGGGGCCCGCTTCGAACGGTACGAGGTCACCCACTTCGACGATGTCGCCGCGGGCGACCAAGCCGTCTCATGAGCGGATGAGGTCCAGCACCCCACGATCGGGCCGCAGGCTTTCACTCCGGCACAGGATGTGCTCGTGCACGCTCCGGAGCTCGGGGCCCGGCTCGTCACCGAGCAGCTCGACCATGTGCGCCCGGGTCACCTGGAAGCACCTCAGCGCCTCCTCCTGCCGTCCGCTGCGATACAGGGCGAGCATGAGCAGACCGACGACCCGTTCGTCGAGCGGCTGACGTGCGGCCAGATCGTGGAGCGGCGCGACGTACTCGTCGTACCGCCCCAGCCACAGGCTCAGTTCGGCACCGCTCAGCACCGCGTTCCGGTGCTCGTTACGGAGCATCAGACGTGCCGCGTCCGCCCACGCGGTCCTCATGTTGGACAGGGGCTCACCGCGCCACAGGGCGAGCGCCTCCTCGTAGAACTCCAGGGCGCGTTCTGCTTCGCCCCGCCGCTCGGCGTCCTTGGCATGCCTGACAAGGCGCCGGAACTGCGAGGCGTCGATGACGCCCTCGTCGACCGCCAGGATGTACCCCCCGTACCGCCTGACCAGGTCGAACCCCGGCCCCCCGTCGTCCGTGACGCACCGCAGCGCCTTTCTGACCCGGGTGGCCAAGGTGTACAGCGCGTTGCGCGGGTGCTCCGGCAGCCGCGTCTCCCAGAGGCGCTCGATCACCTCGTCGTCGGCGACGAAGACGTTGGGTGTCCATGCAGTGGCGGCCAGCAGTAGTCCGACCCCGTTGGACATGGAAACCCTGCTCCCGGAAGGAGTGCGCACCTCGATACAGCCGAGCAACTGAATGTTCATGCCGATTCCCCGCTGTTCCCTCGCTTGTGGTCCCTCCAATCTGTGGCCCGGGTGTTCGGAAACCGCATGGATCGCGCATGGGTGCCGACCGGCGGTCCCGGGCTGCCGCCTCCTTCGTACCCCCACCGCCTGTCTGGGATCTTTCAGATCACCAACGGACCCCGTAATTCGTTCGACTTCCGCTGCCGGGTCCGGGACGCTCGCAGGCGGTGTTCCCCCTACGGCCTGGAGGCCTCGGTTGTCTTTCTCCACGATCCACAGCATCACCTTCGACTGCACCAACGACCCCTACGATCTCGGCCTGTTCTGGAGCGAGTTGCTCGGCCGCCCGCTCGCCGACGACGACAAGCCCGGCGACCCGGAGGCGTTGATCGCGGACCCGGCCGGCGGCCCGAGGCTGCTCTTCGTCCGCGTACCGGAGGGCAAGACGGCCAAGAACCGCATCCACCTCGACCTCGCGCCGCACGGCCGCACCCGCGACGAGGAGGTCGAACGCGTGGTCTCCCTCGGGGGCACGGTCGTCGCGGACCACCGTCGACCGGACGGCGGCGGCTGGGTCCTGATGTCCGACCCCGAGGGCAACGAGTTCTGTGTGGAGCGCGGGGAGTTGGGCTGACCCTCGGCTCGGGTCGTTCCCGGCCTTCCCATAACGGCGGAACACCTGTGTCTCCACCGTCCAGGGGCCGACCGGCACCGAGTCGCCGAAGATATAGGGGTCCTTCTGCTGGTAGCGGCCCTTGCACGGGTCGGAGTGCACCTCGATCGTGCCCGTGCGGGGATCGACGATCACGCAGTGGGCGATGCCCATGGCGGGGTACTCGGTCAGCTTCTCGCCGTAGTCGTTGTTCGGGTTGGACGGCGAGACGATCTCGATGACCGCCAGCACCTGGGTCGCGTCGACGGCGAGTCCCTCCTCGTCGAGGACGTCCTCGGGGATGACGACGGCATCGGGGCGGCGCATACGGCTTATGGCCGGGTGTTCGATCTCGGGGCCGTTCGCGCAGATGTAGCCGGGGTGTGTGGTGAGGAGCTGCTCGTCCAGCTGCTTGCGGATACGCCGGACCGTACCCGCGTGACGCTTCGACGGGCTCACCATGGCCAGGAAGGGGCCCGAAGGGCCGATCTCGACGTTCCAGGTCCCTTCGAGCTCCTCGGCACAGGCCATGAGCTTCTCGGCGATCACGCGCATCCTCGCGTAGTCCATACCGGGAGGGTAGCGATCAGGCTCTCCCTGTCATCCTGGGTCCGCGCCCACATAATCGGCGTGGTACTCCACCCGCTGCGCCGCCGTCAGATGGCAGGCCGCGCCATGGGCGGCCGTACGGGGGAGCTGGGGGCGCCGGTTCGCGCAGCGGCCCTCGGGCACCTGTTCCGTGAACGCGCAGCGGGGTGCGAAGCGGCAGCCCGGGGGTGGGTCCAGGAGTGACGGGGGAGTGCCCGGGATCGGGGACAGCGGGATGTCCGCGGGGGCGTTCAGGGTGGGCATCGAGCCCAACAGGCCCCAGGTGTACGGGTGTTGAGGCGTCCTCAGTACCTCGCGCCGGGTGCCGCGTTCCACCGCCCGGCCCGCGTACATCACCAGGATGTCGTCCGCCACACGGGAGATGACGCCCAGGTCGTGCGTGATGAAGACGATCGACGTGCCGAACTCCTGCTGGAGGTCTCCCAGCAGGTCCATGATCTGGGCCTGGACCGTGACGTCCAGGGCGGTCGTCGGTTCGTCGGCGATCAGGAGTTCCGGGTCGCACACCAACGCCATGGCGATCATCACGCGTTGGCGCATCCCGCCGGAGAACTGGTGGGGATAGTCGTCCGCGCGGAGCACCGGCTGGGGTATGCCCACCCGCCGCAGCATCTCCACCGCCCGCGCCCTGGACTCCCGCCTGGACGCGCCCGTGTGCTTCGCGTACGTCTCCGCGATCTGCCTGCCCACCGTGTGGTACGGCGACAGGGACGCCAGCGCGTCCTGGAAGATCATGGCCATCTTGCTGCCCCGGAGCCTCTCCAGCTCCCGTTCCCGCGCCGTCAGCAACTCCTTGCCGTCCAGCACGATCTCCCCGGCCAGCGTCGTACGCGCACGGTCGTGCAGGCCCAGGATCGCGAGGTTCGTCACCGACTTGCCCGAGCCGGACTCGCCGACGATGCCCAGGGTCCGGCCGCGCTCCACGTCGAAGGAGAGCCCGTCGACCGCCCGTACGACACCGTCGTCGGTGGCGAAGTGGACGCGCAGATCCCGTACGGAGAGGAAGGGTTCGCTCGGGGGGCCGGACGCTTCGGACAGCACTAAGGTCACCAGGTCACCAAGTCCCTTTACGCCAGCCTGATCCGCGGGTCGATCAGTGCGTACACCGCGTCCACCACGATGTTCGCGACGACGATGGCGGCGGCCGCGACGAGTACGACCCCCAGCAGCAGCGGCAGGTCGTTGTCGCGTACGGCCTTGATGGACAGGGCGCCGATGCCGTGCAGGCCGAAGGTCTCCTCCGTGATGATCGCGCCGCCGAGCAGATAGCCGATGTCGAGGCCCAGGATCGTGACGATCGGGCCCATCGCGCCCCGCCAGGCGAACCGGAAGAACACCGTGCGGCGGGACAGGCCCTTGGCGCGGGCCGTACGGACGTAGTCCTCGGCGAGGGTCTCCACGAGCTGGGAGCGGGTCATCCGGGTGTAGTTGGCGGTGAAGATGATCGCGAGGACGAACCAGGGCAGCAGCAGGCCCTTGAACCAGGCCGCCGGGTCCTGGGTGAAGCCGACGCTGTCCTGGGGGCGGGGGAGGATGCCCCACTGGTCGGAGAGGTAGTACATGGCGACCACGCCGACGATGTAGATCTGCAGCGACGAGCCGACCAGTGATATCGACGACGCGATCTTGTCCAGGGCGCGGCCCTGCTTCACCGCCGCCAGCATGCCCGTACCGACACCGAGGACCACGAACACCACCGAGCTGCCGAGGGCGAGGGACAGGGTGGTGGGGAAGCGGTTCGTGATGAGGCCGAGGACCGGCTCGTGGTTGGTGAAGGAGTAGCCGAGGCAGGGCGCCGCACAGTGCCCGAGACCGGCGTAGTCACGGCCCACGAACACGCCCGCGAGCCAGTGCCAGTACTGCACCGGCAGCGGATCGTCGATGCCCAGATTGCGCCGGACGAGCGCGAGCGTCTCCGGCGTACAGAGCTTGCCGCACGCACTGCGGGCCGGGTCGCGCGGGGCGACGTAGAAGAGAACGAAGGTGATCGCACTGATGACGAGAAGAATCATCAGCGCACTGAACGTCCGGCGGAGTATGAAGCGGAACATGGCGATCGGTTTCCCTGGCGGAAACCCCGACACCGGCCCCTGGTGGGTGGGGCTGGTGCCGGGGTGGTCGGGTGTGCGGGGTGAGGGGCGCCCGCGCCCCTCAGGGGCGCGGGGAACTGCGCGACCAGCCCCCACCGGCCCGCAGCAGACGAACGACCTACGACTTCGCGAACAACTTGTAAAGCACGAACGACGAGTTCAGAGGGTCGTACTCAGTACCGCCAACCTTGCTGCCGTACAGATAGAACCGCCGCTGATAAGTCTCCGGAATGATCGGCGCCTCCTTCTCCATCAGCTCCTTGTCCAGCGCGGCCCACGCCGCGTTCGCCTTCGTCGGGTCGGTCAACGCCGCGGCCTTGTCGATCGCCGCGTCGACCCAACTCACCTTCAGCTGCGAGACGTTGTTCGCCCCGTTGGCGATCGTCCGGCCGTCGAAGAGCGGCTGGATCATCGTGTAGCCGGTGGGCCAGTCCGGGGACCAGCCGAACCACATCACGTCGAAGGAGTTGTCGATCTGCTGGACCTGGTCGTAGTAGCTGGTCGACTCCACCGGCTTCACGACCGGGTCGAAGCCCGCCTCCTTCAGGGCGTTGGCGATGACGACCTTCGTCTTCTCGTAGGCGTCGTTGCCGCCCTGCGGATAGGTGTAGACGATCTTCTGGCCGAGCTTGCCGGCCTCCTTGAGCAGCGCCTTGGCCTTCGCGGTGTCGCCCTGCGGCTTCGTCAGCTTGCCGTAGACGTCGAACTTCACCCGGCCGGCCATGTCGGGGCCGAGGATCGTGGTCGCGTAGTCGCCTGCGGACGGGCCGCCGTAGATGGTCCGGATCTGCTGCAACGGCCAGGCGTAGTTGAGTGCCTGACGGACCTTCAGATCGGTGATCCGCTTGCAGTTGATGGCGTAGTAGTACAGGCCGGTCAGCAGCCCGTCGACGGTACGGCTCTTCAGCGCGGGCGTGGTCAGCACCTTCTGGATGCGCTCGGCCGGCACCCCGCTGTACGCCATCACCGCGTACTGGTCGGTCCCGGAGTCCGCGATCAGCCGGTCGGTGCTCTGGAGCGACTCGGGGCCGAACTCGAAGGCGAACGAGTCCGGGTAGGCGTTGCGGATCGGGTCGGTCGCCGGGTCCCAGTGCGTGTTGCGGACCATCGTCAGCGACTTGTCGACCGAGTGCTGGGAAAGCCGGTACGGCCCGCAGGAGAACGGGTCCTTGTCGTACTTCTCCTTGGTGTCGTGCTTCGCGGACACCGCTCCGTACGACGTCATCGCCAGCGTCCAGTTGAGGTCCGGGCGGGCCGTCTTGAGGTGGAAGGTGATCGTCTTCTTCGCGGTGTCCGTGACGACGGAGTCGAGGTGCTTGCCGTCGTACGGGCCCTTGTAGACCGAGCGGAAGTCGTTGCTGCCGGTCAGCGCGGCCTGGAGGTAGGTGGCGCCCTCGGTGGTGAAGCTGGCGAAGCCGCGCTCGATGCCGTGCCGCACGTCCTCGACGGTCAGCTCGCTGCCGTCCTCCCACTTCAGCCCGTCCTTCAGGGTGAAGGTCCAGGTCTTGCCGCCGTCCGCCATCGTGCCGGTGTCGGTGGCGAGGTCGCCGACGAGCTTCATCGCGCCGCCGTCGATGCGGTAGCCGGTCAGACAGCGGATGTAGAGGTTGCCGACCTCGGAGTTCCACGAGTAGTAGATGCGCTGCGGGTCGAGGTGCGAGAAGTCCTGCGGGCCGATCGGCCGGATCGTGCCGCCCTTCTTCGCGCCCGGGATCTCCGGCGCGGGCCCCGTGGAGTCCTCCTTGGTGCCGATGGTGACCGACGAGTACTTGTTGGTCCCGGCCGCGCCGCCCCCCGACGTACCGCCACCGCCTCCACCACCGCTGCTGCACGCGGACAGGACCATCGAGCCGCCGGCGGCCACCGAGGTGGCGATGACGAAGTTTCTGCGGGAGAGAGACATGGGGTGTCCTGCCTGAATCAGGGAGAAGGGGTGTGTCTTCTGAGGAGGGGCCGGTGCGGGCGGCGAACGGGCGCTCGGGTCAGCGCCTCGTCTTCGGGTCCAGTGCGTCGCGCACGGAGTCGCCGAGGAGGTTGAAGGCGATCACGAAGATCACCATCGACAGGCCGGGGAAGAGCATGTACGTGATGTCGTTCTGGTAGACCTGCGCCCCGCGCTGGATCATCACGCCCCAGTCGGGCGTGGGGTCGCTGAGCCCGACCCCGAGGAAGGCGAGCGCCGCCTCGGTGGTGACGTACATGGGCAGCGCGAGGGTCGCCTGGATGAGGACCGGGGTCCACAGGTTGGGCAGCAGCTCCCTGAAGATGATCCGGGCGGGGGAGGCCCCGGTGACCTTGGCGGACTCCACGAACTCCCGCTCGCGCAGGGCGAGCACCTCACCGCGCAGCAGCCGGGCGATGGGCGCCCAGCCGAACGCGGTCATCACGGAGATCAGGCTGACGACGGTCAGCCAGGTCGGGGTGTTCTCCTCCGGTGACACGAAGATCGAGATCATCACCGGCCAGAAGGCGATGAAGAACAGCGTGGAGGGGAACGCCAGCAGGATGTCGATGACCCGGCCGACGAAGCCGTCGATCCGCCCGCCCATGTAGCCGGCCGTGACACCGACGACGATGCCGAGCAGGGTGACCAGCACGGTCGTCACCGTGGCGATGAGCAGCGAGTTGCGGATGCCGTACAGCAGCAGGGTGAAGACGTCCCGGCCGAGCTGGGGCTCGACGCCGAACCAGAAGTCGCCGCTGATGCCGCCGTTGGGTCTGATCGGGAAACCGAACTCGTTGAGCAGCCCGGTGCCGTTCTGGCCGTACGTCGTGTACGGGTCCTTGCCGTAGACCTTGGCGATCAGCGGGGCGGCGATGCCCGCGACGAAGAACAGCACGACCACGACGGCCGAGACGAGCCCGGTGCGGTCGCGCCGGAAGCGCAGCCAGGCGATCCGCCCCGGCGAGCGGCCGGTGCCGCCGCGGGCCGGCGCGGTGGGCGTCGGCGGTTCGGCACCGGAATCGGCCGCCACCCGGGGTGCGGTGGCGGAAGGCGTAGACGAGGTCACATCGGGGACTTTTCTGCGCCGGTTCAGGCGCCGTCAATGTTTTGTTGACGCCTTTGATCTGGACTTTTGCCCTTTGACCCGGGGGAGGGGCGCCACTTGGGTCGGCTTTGGACGGCCATGACCAAAGAGGGACCAAGGAGGGAGGGGGACCCGTACGGGCCGCCCAGGCGTGCGCTATGGGTGCTGTGCGCCGATATTGACCGATAACGGAACGGCGCACTGAAACGGTATGGCGCACTGACACAGGAGGCACTCCATGCGTGGAGCCACGCACGTCCGATGGGCCGCATGTGCGGTGGCGGTGGCCCTCGCGGCGACCGCCTGCGGGGACGACGACAGCGACGGCGGCGGCAGTGGCAGCGCTGACGGCTCCGGAGTGCTCAGCTCCTCCTGGGGCGACCCGCAGAACCCGCTGGAGCCCGCCAACACCAACGAGGTGCAGGGCGGCAAGGTCCTCGACATGGTGTTCCGCGGACTGAAGCGGTACGACGCCAAGACCGGCAAGGCCAACGACATGATGGCCGAGAGCATCGAGACGACCGACTCGCAGAACTTCACCGTCACCATCAAGGACGGCTGGAAGTTCAGCAACGGCGAGGCCGTCACCGCCAAGTCGTTCGTCGACGCCTGGAACTACGGCGCCAGCCTGAAGAACAACCAGAAGAACGCGTACTTCTTCGGCTACATCGACGGCTACGACAAGGCCCACCCCGAGGACGGCAGCAAGCAGACCGCCGACACCCTCTCCGGGCTCAAGGTGACCGGCACCAACACCTTCACCGTCAAGCTCAGCCAGAAGTTCTCGACCTTCCCCGACACCCTCGGCTACGCGGCCTTCTCGCCGCTGCCCCAGTCCTTCTTCACGGACCACGCGGCCTGGCTGAGCAAGCCCGTCGGCAACGGCCCGTACACGATCCAGTCGTACACCAAGGGCTCCCAGATGTCCCTGCGCAAGTGGGACGCCTACTCGGGCACCGACAAGGCGCAGAACGGCGGCGTCGACCTCAAGGTCTACACCGACAACAACACCGCCTACACCGACCTGATGGCCGGCAACCTCGACCTCGTCGACGACGTGCCCGCCTCCCAGCTCACGAACGTCAAGGCCGACCTCGGCGACCGGTACATCAACACGCCCGCCGGCATCATCCAGACGCTCGCCTTCCCGTTCTACGACAAGGACTGGGACAAGCCCGGCATGGAGAAGGTCCGCACCGGCCTCTCCCGGGCGATCAACCGCGAGCAGATCACCGACACGATCTTCCAGAAGACCCGCACCCCCGCCACCGACTGGACCTCACCCGTCCTCGGCGAGGAGGGCGGCTACAAGGCAGGCCTGTGCGGCGACGCCTGCGAGTACGACCCCGAGGAGGCCAAGAAGCTCATCGAGGAGGGCGGCGGCTTCCCCGGCGGCCAGGTCAAGATCTCGTACAACGCGGACACCGGCTCGCACAAGCAGTGGGTCGACGCGGTCTGCAACAGCGTCAACAACGCGCTCGACAACGACAAGGCCTGCGTCGGCAACCCGGTCGGCACCTTCGCCGACTTCCGCAACCAGATCACCCAGTCCAAGATGTCGGGCCCGTTCCGCGCGGGCTGGCAGATGGACTACCCGCTGATCCAGAACTTTCTCCAGCCGCTCTACTACACCAACGCCTCCTCCAACGACGGCAAGTGGACCGACAAGGAGTTCGACAAGCTCGTCAACCAGGCCAACGCCGAGACCGACCAGGCCAAGGCCGTCGAACTCTTCCAGCAGGCCGAGGAGGTACTGCGGGACGACATGGGCGCCATCCCGCTCTGGTACCAGAACGGCAGCGCCGGCTACTCGCAGCGCCTCTCGGACGTGGCCCTGAACCCGTTCAGCCTGCCCGTGTACAGCGAGATCAAGGTCAGCTGACCGCCTGAGCCGTCGGGGGGCGGGCTTCTCGGAGCGCCCGCCCCCACTACCTCCGGAGCCCTCATGGGACGGTACGTGATCCGGCGTCTGCTGCAGATGATCCCGGTCTTCATCGGCGCCACCCTGCTGATCTTCCTGATGGTGAACGTGATGGGCGACCCCATCGCGGGCCTCTGCGGCGACCGGCAGTGCGACCCGGCCACGGCCGCCCAGCTCCGCAAGGAGTTCGGCCTCGACAAGCCCGTCTGGCAGCAATACCTGACCTACATGGGCAACGTCTTCACCGGCGACTTCGGCACCGCCTTCAACGGCCAGGAGGTCACCGAGCTGATGTCGACGGCGTTCCCCGTCACCATCCGGCTCACGATCGTGGCGATCTTCTTCGAGATCGTCATCGGCATCACCCTGGGCGTGGTGACCGGCCTGCGCCGGGGCAAGCCGGTCGACACGGGCGTCCTCCTGGTCACCCTGGTCGTCATCTCGGTCCCGACCTTCGTCACCGGCCTGCTGCTCCAACTGCTGCTGGGCGTCGAGTGGGCGTGGATCAAGCCGTCGGTGTCGACGGACGCCACCTTCGACGAACTGATCGTCCCGGGCCTGGTCCTGGCCTCGGTCTCACTGGCGTACGTGACCCGTCTGACCCGCACCTCGATCGCGGAGAACAGACGCTCCGACTACGTCCGTACAGCGGTCGCCAAGGGCCTGCCCAGGCACCGGGTGATCACCCGCCACCTGCTCCGCAACTCACTCATCCCCGTGGTCACCTTCATCGGCACGGACGTCGGCGCGCTGATGGGCGGGGCGATCGTCACCGAGCGGATCTTCAACATCCACGGCGTCGGCTACCAGCTCTACCAGGGCATCCTCCGCCAGAACACCCAGACGGTCGTCGGCTTCGTGACCGTCCTCGTCCTCGTCTTCCTGGTCGCCAACCTGCTCGTCGACCTCCTGTACGCCGTACTCGACCCGAGGATCCGTTATGCCTGAACCCCAGTCCACGGGCGCGACCGGCGCATCCGAGGGCGCCATGGCGGCGACCGGCATGGGCGGAGCCATGGACCTCGCGATGAGCGAGGCGGAGACGCTGGAGAAGCGCCCGGACAACAACGGCGGCCCGGCCGACAAGCCCCGCAGCCTCTGGTCGGACGCCTGGCACGACCTGCGCCGCAACCCCGTCTTCATCATCGCCGGGCTGGTCATCCTCTTCCTGGTCGTCATCTCCATCTGGCCCTCGGCGATCGCCTCCGGCAACCCCCTGAAGTGCGACCTCGCCAACGCCCAGAAGGGTTCCAGCCCAGGCCATCCCTTCGGCTACGACGGCCAGGGCTGCGACGTCTACACGCGCACGGTCTACGGCGCCCGTACGTCCGTCACGGTCGGCGTCTGCGCCACGCTCGGGGTCGCCGTCCTCGGGTCGGTCCTCGGCGGGCTCGCCGGGTTCTTCGGCGGGGTCTGGGACTCGGTCCTGTCCCGGATCACCGACGTGTTCTTCGCGATCCCGGTCGTCCTCGGCGGGCTGGTCCTGCTCTCCGTGGTGACCAGCTCGACGGTCTGGCCGGTCATCGGGTTCATGGTGCTGCTCGGCTGGCCGCAGATCTCCCGGATCGCCCGCGGCTCGGTCATCACCGCCAAACAGAACGACTACGTCCAGGCGGCCCGTGCCCTCGGCGCCTCCAACTCCCGCATGCTGCTACGGCACATCACGCCCAACGCGGTGGCCCCGGTGATCGTCGTGGCGACCATCGCGCTCGGTACGTACATCGCCCTGGAGGCCACCCTGTCGTACCTGGGCGTCGGCCTGAAGCCCCCGACGGTCTCCTGGGGCATCGACATCAGCGCGGCCTCCCCGTTCATCCGCAACGCCCCGCACGCTCTCCTCTGGCCCTCCGGAGCGCTCGCGGTCACCGTCCTCGCGTTCATCATGCTCGGCGACGCGGTGCGCGACGCCCTCGACCCGAAGCTGAGGTGACCGGCGCCATGCTCCTCGAAGTACGCGACCTGCACGTGGAGTTCAGAACCAGGGACGGGGTCGCCAAGGCCGTCAACGGCGTCACCTACAGCGTGGACGCGGGCGAGACGCTCGCCGTGCTCGGCGAGTCCGGCTCCGGCAAGTCGGTCACGGCCCAGGCGGTCATGGGCATCCTCGACATCCCGCCAGGGAGGATCACCGGCGGCGAAATCCTGTTCCAGGGACAGGACCTGCTCACCTTCAAGGAGGAGGAGCGCCGCAAGGTCCGGGGCGCCCAGATGGCGATGATCTTCCAGGACGCGCTGTCGTCCCTCAACCCCGTGCTCAGCGTGGGCGACCAGCTCGGCGAGATGTTCACCGTGCACCGGGGAATGTCCCGAAAGGACGCCCGCACCAAGGCAGTCGAGCTGATGGACCGGGTCCGCATCCCGGCCGCGGCCCAGCGCGTACGGGACTATCCGCACCAGTTCTCCGGAGGCATGCGCCAGCGCATCATGATCGCCATGGCGCTGGCCCTGGAACCGGATCTGATCATCGCCGACGAACCGACGACAGCCCTCGACGTGACCGTCCAGGCCCAAGTCATGGGCCTGCTCGCGGAGTTGCAGCGCGAACTGAACATGGGCCTGATCCTCATCACCCACGACCTCGGGGTCGTCGCGGACGTCGCCGACAAGATCGCCGTCATGTACGCGGGCCGGATCGTCGAGTCGGCGCCGGTCCACGACATCTACAAGGCGCCCGCACACCCGTACACCAAGGGCCTGTTGGAGTCGATCCCGCGCCTCGACCAGAAGGGCCGCGAGCTGTACGCCATCAAGGGTCTCCCGCCGAACCTGATGAACATCCCGCCGGGCTGCGCCTTCAACCCGCGCTGCCCGATGGCCCAGGACATCTGCCGCACGGAGGTACCGCCGTTGGCGGAGGTCGACGAGGACCGCAGAAGCGCCTGCTTCTTCTGGAGGGAGACGCTAGATGCCTGACGTGATTCTTGAGGTGACCGGGCTGGTCAAGCACTACCCGCTCACCCAGGGCATCCTCTTCAAGAAGCAGGTGGGCGCGGTCCGGGCGGTCGACGGCGTCGACTTCGCGCTCGGCGCGGGCGAAACCCTGGGCATCGTGGGGGAGTCGGGCTGCGGCAAGTCGACGGTCGCCAAGATGCTGGTCAACCTGGAGAAGCCGACGGCCGGGACGATTCTGTACAAGGGCGAGGACATCACCAAGATGTCGGGCCGCGCCCTGAAGGCCGTACGCCGGAACATCCAGATGGTCTTCCAGGACCCGTACACCTCCCTCAACCCCCGGATGACGGTCGGTGACATCATCGGGGAGCCCTACGAGATCCACCCCGAGGTGGCGCCCAAGGGCGACCGGCGGCAGAAGGTCCAGGACCTGCTGGACGTGGTCGGTCTCAACCCCGAGTACATCAACCGCTATCCGCACCAGTTCTCCGGCGGCCAGCGCCAACGCATCGGCATCGCACGGGGGTTGGCGCTCCGCCCCGAGATCATCGTCGCCGACGAACCGGTGTCGGCGCTCGACGTGTCGGTGCAGGCGCAGGTGATCAACCTGATGGACCGCCTCCAGAGCGAGTTCGGGCTCGCGTACATCTTCATCGCGCACGACCTGTCGATCGTGCGGCACATCTCCGACCGGGTGGGGGTCATGTATCTCGGGCGGATCGTGGAGATCGGCCGGGACGCCGAGATCTACGACCACCCGACGCACCCCTACACGCAGGCACTCCTCTCCGCGGTGCCCGTCCCCGACCCCGAGGCCCGCGAGCACCGGGAGCGGATCATCCTCACCGGTGACGTGCCCTCCCCGACGAACATCCCCTCCGGCTGCCGCTTCCGCACCCGCTGCTGGAAGGCCCAGGAACGGTGCGAGCTGGAGGTGCCACTGCTGGCGGTTCCTGCGGAGTTCCGGCTGACGACGGGGCCGGCGGCGCATGACTCGGCGTGCCACTTCGCGGAGGAGAAGCGGGTGGTGCCGGTCGAGGAGCCGCCGCCGGATGCTGTGGACGATCATGCAGACGGGCTGAAATAGCAGCATAAGTAGGCACGAAACGCGTTAACACGCAGGCAACTTGGCCGACCCGATCTCGATATATGGACAAGCCACTCTGAGGAACGTACGGCCGTGCGGGTGCCGTAAACGGGCTGGGGCTCGCCATGTAGCCCCAGCCCGTTGCCGTACCCGGCCTGCCTAGTGGGTCAGCCTCAACGCCCGCTTCAGGAAGTCCACCTGAAGCAGCAGCAGGTTCTCCGCGACCTGTTCCTGCGGGGTCATGTGCGTGACGCCCGACAGCGGGAGCACCTCGTGCGGGCGGCCCGCGGCCAGCAGGGCCGAGGACAGCCGCAGGGCGTGGGCGAATACGACGTTGTCGTCGGCGGTGCCGTGCACGACCATCAGCGGCCGGTGCGGCTCGGCGGGAGCGGACAGCCCCTGGTCCGTCACGAGGGAGCTGTCGGCGTACGCCTCGGGGGTGGCGCCCGGGTCGCCGAGATACCGCTCCGTGTAGTGCGTGTCGTACAGCCGCCAGTCCGTCACCGGGGCGCCCGCGATGCCCGCGTGGAAGACGTCGGGCCGGCGCAGCACGGCAAGACCCGCGAGCCAACCGCCGTACGACCAGCCGCGGATGGCCACCCGGGAGAGATCCAGCGGGTGGCGCTGGGCGAGGTCGTGCAGGGCCTCGATCTGGTCGTCCAGGGAGACGGTGAAGTCCCCGTGGACCGCCTTCTCCCAGGCCGGCGAGCGCCCCGGAGTCCCTCGCCCGTCGGCCACGACCACCGCGAAACCCTGGTCGGCGAACCACTGCGAGGTGAGGTGGGCGTTGTGCGCGGCGACCACGCGGGGGCCGTGCGGACCGCCGTAGGGGTCCATGAGGACGGGGAGGGGAGTGACCCCGTCGTAGTCGTTCGGCATAAGCAGGGCGCATGGAATTCGGCGTGCGCCCCCCTGGGTCAGGGTCATGCGCGGGGACAAACCGGGATCTTCAGCGTACGAGGTGATGGTTGCCGCATGCTTCCCGTCGCGCAGCACCTGCACCTGGGCCCCCGGCCGGTCCGGCACCGCCGAGACGAGTACGGTCACGCCCCCGGCGCGAACCGCCGAGTGCACGCCGGGCTCTTGCGAGACGCGCTCCAGTCCGAGTTCGTTCACTCGATAGACGTGCACCTCGCCGATCTCGGTACCGGCCGCCTCCTCCCCGGCCGACGCCGACACGAGCACATCGTCGGCGGAGACGTCCAGCACCGCCCGTACGTGCAACTGCGCCCCGGTGAGGGGTCGTTCCCCGACGGCGAGCACGCGGGCGCCACCCTCGTCGGCGATGCGCACGAGCTGTCCGGAGGGGCTCCAGCACGGCACGCCAGGGAAAAGATCAAGCCAATGTGGATCTTCCTCCGCGTGCACCATCCGGGTCGCCCCCGTGTCCGGGTCCACCGCCAGGAAGAGCTGCCCGCGTTGGTCCCGCGACTGCACGAGAATCAGCGGCGCACCGGCCGCTGACCAGTGCACACGAGCCAGATACGGATACTTCTTGCGATCCCAGACAACCTCCGTGCGCACGCCCTCAAGGCTGAGTACGAAGAGCCGCACCTCGGCGTTCGGAGTGCCCGCCGCCGGATACGCGACCCGCTGCGGCTCGCGTTCCGGATGCGCCGGATCGGAGATCCACCAGCGGTCCACGGGTGCGTCGTCGGCCCGCGCGACCAGCAGCCGGTCGGACTCCGGGGACCACCAGAAGCCGCGCGAACGGGCCATTTCCTCGGCTGCGATGAACTCGGCGAGCCCGTAGGTCACGGTCTCCGACTCGGGCTCGGCGAGCGTACGGACCTGCTCGCCTGCCGGATCGGCCAGGTCGGCGAGGCGCAGGGCGCCGTCCACGACGTACGCGACGAGCCGTCCGTCGGGGGAGGGCCGGGGATCGATGACGGACCCCGGAACGGGGATCTCCCGCACGGTCCCGGCTTGCAGCTCGGCCACGAAAAGCCGGCCGGACAAGGCGAAGGCGGCCAGTTCGACGGCGGAGTCGGTGGCGTAACCGACGATCCCCGCACCCCCCTCACGGCTCCGCTCCCGGCGCGCCCGCTCCTCGACGGACAGCTCCTCGTCGGCCCCGCCGAGCAGCGTGAAAGGGTCGGCGGCAATACGCTCCCCGCCGTCCACCAGATCGAGCACCCACAGCTTGTTGGCCCGGTCCGTACCGGAGGATGACCGCAGGTAGGCGACCCGTGAACCGTCGGGCGCCACGGTGAACGCGCGGGGTGCGCCGAGGGTGAATCGCTGGGTGCGGGCGTGCCGGCGGGGGAAGGAGACAGGCTCGGTCGTCATGCCCCGACCATATTGGCCATGCGCCCCCTTGTGCGGCCGTGCGCCGACCGATGCGCGCGGACGAATAGTTATGATCACTGGCGGCAAGTGGGTATGAACCTGCTGGCCACTGTATGGATTTACTGCCCCCATAGTCCGACCCCCCGCGTCCCTGGGCCCCTTGGAGGTGAGCCGCCGTGGCACTCTCGATTTCGGCGGTCGTGCTGCTGGCGATCATCGTCTTCTTGCTGATCAAGAAGTCAGGACTCAAGGGAGGCCATGCGGTCGTGTGCATGCTCCTGGGGTTCTACATGGCCTCGTCGACCTTCGCCCCGACGATCAGCGACCTGACGACAAGCATCGCGGGCATGATCGGCGACCTCAAGTTCTGACGTCCCGGAGGGCTCCGGAAGGTGTGTGACCGGAGCCCTGCCCTGCTACCGGCGGAGCGTCGTCACTCGATCTCGCCCGAGACGAGCGGGGTGATCCGCAGAGTCCGGACCGCCTCGTCGACCAGCTCCGTGATCTCCTCCGTGCGGGCGAGCGTCTCCCACGTCGCCGTCACGACGATGAGACTCTCCATTCCGGGCGGAAAGACGGCGAACTTGATGAACTCGGCCGATTTCCGCCCGAAGCCGAACATGCGCCTCGCCTCAAGCCTCGACTGCACACGCACGGCCGGCCCGGCAGGCAGCTCCAGATTCGTCACCTGCGGCTCACCCTTGGGCTTGGCGTTCCCCCACTCCAGGAGCAGCGGCTGGACCTCTTCCCGGGTGGGACGGGCGACACCCTCGTCGCCGTAGGAGTCGACCATGAGATTGGCGAGGGCCTCGCCGTTCTCGGTGTAGTACGCCGCCGCGAGGACGGGGATGTCGTCGTTCAGGTCCACGGCCCGCTCGACCAGGTCGTCGTAGACCGCGCTTTTCTCGATCTCCAGCGCCAGGGGAGAGAGCGTGTCGACAACTTCCCTGGCCAGCACCTCGGCTTCGGCCTTCGTGCCCTCTTTGAGCGTCAGGTCGATCCATCCGGGCCGAAAGTCGAATCGGCACACGAAGTCCTCGACCAGGGGAGCGGCATCGTCCGGTGTGATCATGTCGTTTCTTCCAGCCCGCCTTGTGAATCGGTCAGCGTAGTACGACCGTACGCAACGACGGATGCCTCGTACCGGAACGCGATCCAGCCCCGGATCCTGGCCCCCGGTGTCGCCGCCTGGCTGGAGCGCGACGTCAGCGTCGGCGCCGTACTGCACGCGCTGACCAGAGACCTCCCACCCGAGGGAATGCGCCGCCCGGACGTACGGCGCCTGCTCCAGACCTGCGACGGCTGTGAGCGCGCCTTCCGCGCGCCCGAACCCGGTCGCTGCCGCGACTGCCGATCCGATCTCCCTGGAGGCCGCCCAGCATGAACAGGACGACGAGGAGTGATGGGGATGACCACCGCTCGGAAGGCGTCCAGCGGGGCACTTCCCACCGGTACCGGACCATGCGGGGATTCGTTCAGGCGATGGGCGACACCCTTCCGGGCAAGTTCGAGATCACCAAGGAAGGGATCGTTCACGACCTGTTGCGGCCCAACGGTCTCCACGAACTGACTGTGGCGCGTCTGCGGAGGTGCCTTGAGCAGGTGATACCGGAAGCGCTCGTGGCCCATACCGGGACCCCGGACGTGGAGGACGAATCCGAGAGTGTCATGCGCCACCCCGACGTGATGCTGATCGCCGAGACGGACATGGAGGGGGAGGGGGGCTTCGATCCCCGTACTCTCGTCGCCGCGATCGAGGTCGTGTCCAGCTCGAACCCGGCCAACGACTGGGTGACCAAAATGCGCGACTACCCCCTGATCGGCATCCCGGTCTACGCGATCTTCGACCCCCGCACCGGCACCGGCGCCGTCCTCACCGACATCCATCCCACCCCCGGCGGCCCCCGCTACGCCACCCGCAAGGACTTCGTCTACGGCGAGGACGTCACCATCGCCGACTGGACGATCCCGACGACCGGCCTGCCGCGCTACCGGGACGGGGACTCCTAGGAGGGCGCCGCAGGTCAATCCCCCGGGCCTCGTAGGGTGGCCCCATGACGGAACTGCCCGACCGGCGTCTGCTTCTGGTGCATGCGCATCCGGACGACGAGTCGATCAACAACGGCGCGACCATGGCCAGGTACGCGGCCGAGGGCGCCCTGGTGACGCTGGTCACCTGCACCCTCGGTGAGCGTGGTGAGGTCATTCCGCCCGAGCTTGCCCACCTCGGCGGTGCCGCCCTCGGCGAGTATCGGCTCGGGGAGCTGGGCGCTGCCATGCGTGCCCTCGGTGTTGACGATCACCGGTTGCTCGGCGGAGTCGGGCGGTTCGGGGACTCCGGGATGATGGGGCTCGCCGACAACGACGATCCCGGGTGCTTCTGGCAGGCGGATCTCGACGAGGCCGCCGGGTACCTCGTCGAGGTGATCCTCGAAGTCCGGCCCCAGGTTGTGGTGACGTACGACCCGGACGGGGGGTACGGACACCCCGATCACATCCAGGCCCACCGCGTCGCCACGCGTGCTGTGGAGCTGGCCGACGAGGCCGGCTGGAGCGTCCCCAAGGTCTACTGGAACCGTGTGCCCCGGCCGGTCGCCGAGGAGGGCTTCGCCCGGTTGCGGGAGGCGCTGCCCGGGTTGCCCTTCGCCAAGGCCGGTGTCGTCGACGACGTACCGGGGGTTGTGGAGGACGACCGGATCACCACCTTCGTCGACGGCACCGCCTACGCCTCCGCCAAGGCCGCCGCCATGCGCGCCCACGCCACCCAGATCGAGGTGGCCGAGCCCTGGTTCGCCCTCTCCAACCAGCAGGCCCAGCCGCTCTTCACCGATGAGTACTACGAGTTGGTGCGTGGTGAGCGCGGTGGGGGTGGTGAGCGTACTTCTGTGCGTGAGACCGATCTGTTCGACGGGATCGCAGTGACTGCGGAGGGTGGTGCGCGATGAGTGCGAACGGGAAGGCACCCGCGGGCGGGGCCCGTGGCAAAGCGGCGACCGGGGTGGGGGCCGGGGGCGGGGGCGGTGGGAGTCTGTTGGCTCAGCCGCTTGTCGGGCCCTCTCTCGGGCGTTCGGTGGCCTATCTGGGGCTCTTCGTCCTTGGGGCCGTGGTAGGGGCCGCGGGCGGGCTTGTGCAGGCCGCCTGGTTCCCGGGTGGGCTGCTGCTCGCCCTCGGTGGAGCGGCCGGGCTGTTCCTCGGTGGGGCGCGTGTCGTCGGGAGTCGCGCCGGGGCGGTCGCGCCGGCGGCCGGGTGGATGGTCTCCGTCATCCTGCTCACCGCGAGCCGTCCGGAGGGGGACTTCCTGTTCGCCGCGGGAGTCGGCTCGTACCTCTTCCTCCTCGGAGGGATGGCTGTCGCTGTGATGTGCGCCACCCTCGGTCAGGGGCGGCAACCGGACGGCTCGGCCGTCCGACTTGGCAAGTGACGTACTACTTCGCCGCCGCAACCGCGTGGGGGTCCCGTGATGGTTTCCCCGGCGGTCGTGGGATACGCGCCAGGAGTGGCCAGTATGGTGGTGCGCGCCGCCGAGCTGCCCGCGTGAGGTCGCGTCGGGCGGCGGAGCCAACCGGGAGAACCTGCCTTGAGTCGTGAAACTGACAGTCCGTCCTCCGGGCCCAACGGGCGCGGGGGTGCCGCCTACCCCTCGGGGACACCGCCGTACGGCACGCCCATGGCGTCCGACGGCGGTACGGACGCGGGCCGTTCGGCCGCGGAGCCCGACGGGCCCAAGACCGAGACCACGCTGACGACCCGGATCCGGATCAACATCCCCGGATCCCGGCCCATTCCACCGGTCGTCGTCCGGACGCCCGTCGCGGACACCGAGTCGCCGTCGTACTCGTCCTCCGAGGAGACCGGGTCCCACGCGCGGCCGGGAGCGGGAAGCGGAGGCGACGGCAGAACGTCGGGCGCCGTCGCGTCCAACGGCGCCGCCGCGCCGTCCGCCGACGCCCCGGCCCAGCCCGGGGAGAAGACCAGCGACTGGTTCGCGCCGCGCAAGTCCGGTGCGCCCAAGGGCGGTCCGGGTGGCGGCGCGAGCAACGGCGCCGGTCTGCCCGGCGGTTCGGGTCCCGCACCCGGTGGTGCTCGTCCGGGCGGTGCCAACGGCAGCGGTCCGGCGGGCGCTTCCCGTCCCGGTGGCCCCAACGGCGGTAGTCCCACGGGGTCTTCGCGTCCCGGTCTGGGTGTCATGGGCGCCGCGGGCAACGCGGGCGGCCCACGCGCCGCCGGTGGCGGTACGAAGGGTGCCGGGCTCCCCGGTGCCACCGGCGCCGGTCCCGTGGCGCCGGGGCACGGTGGCGGCACC
>NZ_JBSFDA010000094.1:0-39451 GCF_053593675.1 Streptomyces sp. NPDC002156
CAGCAGGACGAGTTCGCCCTCGCCAGCCACCACAAGGCCGCCGCCGCCCAGCAGGCAGGCCTGTTCGACACCGAACTCGCCCCCGTGACCATCCCGCAGCGCAAGGGCGACCCGGTCGTCTTCGCTGCGGACGAATGCGTACGCGCCGACGCCTCCCTCGCGGCGATGGCCCGCCTCAAGCCGTCCTTCCGGACCGAGGGCGGCACGGTCACCGCGGGCAACGCCTCCCCCCTCAACGACGGCGCCGCCGCTCTCCTCCTCACCGACGAGGACGGTCTGAAGGCCACCGGCCGCGAGCCCCTCGCCCGCATCTCCGCGACCGGCGTGCACGCGCTCGACCCCGACTACTTCGGCCTCGCCCCCGTCGAAGCCGTCAACCGCGCCCTCACCAAAGCCGGCCGAACCTTCGCCGACCTCACCACCCTCGAACTCAACGAGGCCTTCGCCGCCCAGGTCCTCGGCTGCGTCGCCGAATGGCCCGAGTTCGACCCCACGATCCTCAACCCCCAGGGCGGCGCCATCGCCCTCGGCCACCCCCTCGGCGCCTCCGGCGCCCGCCTCGCCGCGACCGTCGCCCACCAACTCGCCCGCAAAGGCACGGGAGTCGGTGTCGCCACCCTCTGCATCGGCGTCGGCCAGGGCCTCGCCCTCGTCCTCGAACGCTGAGTCCCGCGGCCGCGGCCACACGGTCGCTCTCGCCGCCGACTGCTCTTCACCTGCGGCCAGTTGCCCGCCCCTGGGGAGTGCGCAGCAGGCTCGCGGGAAACCCGGAGTCCAAGGGGGTCTTCTTCGCCACCTCGGTCAGGAGCGCGGCGCGGCAGGACTACTGACCCTCGGGCGGCTGGTGCAGCCCGAAGGTGGAGCCCTGGTCGTCGCGGCACAGCTTGAACCGGCCGAACCGGGCGACCGACTCCTCGTCTCCTTCCTCGCCCATGTCCTCGACGGTGCCGCCCAGTTCCCGCAGTCTGGCGACCGTGGCGTCCAGGTCGTCGACGCGGAAGAACAGGTACGGGGAGGCACCGGCGTCGCCGCCGTGTATGCCGCCCGGCAGCCCGCCGGTGGCGATGGAGAAACCGTGTCCGGAAGGGCCAGGTTCGAATGACCAGCCGAAGAGGGCTCCGTAGAAGGCGCGCCCGCGCTCGGGGTCGGCCACGCCGAGTTCGAAGAAGGTGGGCTCGCTCGCCATGTCATGCTCCTCTCCATGGCCCATGGAGCACATGCGTCCGCCACGAGCACCGTACGCGGGCTACGGTGGCGCCGCGACTCCGTACGGCTGCCGGACCGGCTCGCCCGGACGGCCCGGACGCCCGGCCGTCGGCTCACCGTCGGCGGGGTGAGCCGAGCGAGATCGCCACAGGGCCGCCCCAGACGCCCTGACCCCGGACGCCGGGTCGCTCGGCAAGCGGGCCGGTTCACCGATCCGGTGCGGCAGCGTTGCGTTGAGTCCCGGATGAACCGGATGAATGGGCGGTCGGCTGCCCATTCGTCGAGAGCGCGGGTTTTTCCCGTGCACGGCGGCACAGCCGTCAGCCGGGACTCTGTGCGGGACTGATCCTGGCCTCACGCCGCAGGCTCAGCTGTCGAGGCCGGAAGTTGCGCGGTAAGGGTCCGGCGGCGGACCCTCTACGTTGTCTTGTGCCCGGGGTCAGGTCGCGCTCCGGGTGCCGGCGGTGAGGTCGAGTGCGATGTCGGTGATCATGTCCTCCTGGCCGCCGACCATGCCGCGTCGGCCCGCCTCGACGAGGATGGTGCGGGTGTCGAGACCGTGGCGGGTGGCGGCGATCTCGGCGTGGCGCAGGAAGCTGGAGTACACGCCCGCGTAGCCGAGGGTGAGGGTCTCGCGGTCGACCCGTACTTCGCGGTCCTGCAGGGGGCGTACGAGGTCGTCGGCGGCGTCCATGAGCGGGAACAGGTCGCAGGCGTGGTCCCAGCCCATCAGGTCGGCGACCGCGACGAACGCCTCCAGGGGACAGTTGCCGGCCCCCGCACCCTGCCCGGCGAGCGAGGCGTCGACCCGCACCGCGCCGCTCTCCACGGCGACGACCGTGTTGGCCACGCCCAGGGCGAGGTTGTGGTGCGCGTGGATGCCCAACCCCGTTGCCGGGTCGAGGACTTCGCGGTAGGCGCGGAAGCGGTCGCGGACGTCGTTCATCGTGAGACGGCCGCCGGAGTCGGTGACGTACACGCAGTGGGCGCCGTACGACTCCATCAGCTTGGCCTGGCGGGCGAGTTCGGTCGGTTCGGCCATGTGGGACATCATCAGGAACCCGGCGACGTCCATGCCCAACTCCCGTGCCGCGGCGATGTGCTGGGCGGAGATGTCGGCCTCGGTGCAGTGGGTGGCGATCCGGACGCTGCGGATGCCGAGGGCGTGGGCCCGCCTGAGGTCGTGGAGGGTGCCGATGCCGGGCAGCAGCAGGGTGGTGGGCACCGCGTGCGTGGTGGCGTCCACCACGGCCTCGATCCACTCCCAGTCGGTGTGGGCGCCGACGCCGTAGTTGATGCTGGAGCCGGCCAGACCGTCGCCGTGGGCGATCTCGATCGCCGCGACGCCCGCCGAGTCCAGGGCGGCGGCGATCGCGCGGGCCTGGCCGACGGTGTAGCGGTGCCGTATGGCGTGCATGCCGTCCCGCAGGGTGACGTCCTGGACGTACAGACGAGTGGTCGTCGTGGTTGGCGTGCTGCTCATCGCGCGGCCCCTTCGGTGGCGCCTTGTGCGGTCAGGCGTTGTGCGGTCAGGCGGTGTGCGGTGATGCGTTGGGCGGTGCGCAGCGCGGCCGAGGTCATGATGTCGAGGTTTCCGGCGTAGGCCGGGAGGTAGTGGGCGGCGCCCTCGACCTCCAGGAAGACCGACACCTTCAGCGTCTCGGCCGCGCCCGGGGCGAGGGTGCGCAGGGGGTCGTCGGCGGCGACCCGCTCGTACTGCACCTTCTGCTTGAGCCGGTAGCCGGGCACGTACGCCTGGACCTGGCCGACCATCTCCTCCACGGACGCCGTGACGGCCTCGGTGGCGCAGTCGGAGACCAGGCAGTGCACGGTGTCCCGCATGATCAGCGGGGGTTCGGCCGGGTTGAGGACGATGATCGCCTTGCCACGGGCGGCGCCGCCGACCTTCTCGATCGCGGCGGAGGTGGTCTCGGTGAACTCGTCGATGTTCGCGCGGGTGCCGGGGCCGGCCGAGCGGGAGGCGATGGACGCGACGATCTCGCCGTAGTGGACCGGAGCGACCGCGCCCACGGCGGCGACGATCGGGATGGTGGCCTGGCCGCCACAGGTGACCATGTTGACGTTCGGCGCGTCCAGGTGGGCGTCGCCGTTGACGGGCGGGACCACATACGGGCCGAGGGCGGCCGGGGTGAGGTCGACGAGGGTGCGGCCCAGCGGGCGCAGCACCGCGTCGTGGTGCCGGTGGGCACCGGCGGAGGTGGCGTCGAAGACGATCTCCACGTCGGCGAACTCGTCCAGGGAGACGAGCCCCTCGACGCCCTTGTGGGTGGTGGCCACCTTCAGGCGCCGGGCGCGGGCGAGCCCGTCGGAGTCGGGGTCGATGCCGGCCATGGCGGCGATCTCCAGGGTCTCCGACAGCCGCAGCACCTTGATCATGAGGTCGGTCCCGATGTTGCCCGAGCCGATCACGGCCACTTTGGTCTTGCCGCTCACTGGTCGTCTCCCTCGGTGTCCGAGGCGAAGGTGGCCCGTACCGAGCCCAGGCCCGAGATACGGGCCTCGAACACATCACCGGCGGCTGCGGGTGTCATCGGCCCCAGGGCCCCGGTCAGCACCAGGTCGCCGGCGCGCAGTGGGTCGCCGCGCTCGGCGAGCGCCGAGGCGAGCCACACCGCCGCGTTGAGCGGGCTGCCGAGACAGTCGGCGCCGGTGCCCTCGGAGACGGTCTCGCCGTTTCGGGTCATGCTCATCGTCACGGTGCGCAGGTCCACGGCGGTGAGGGGGACGGGGGTGGCGCCGAGGACGTACAGCCCGGAGGAGGCGTTGTCGGCGACCGTGTCGAGGAGGGAGATGTCCCAGTCCCGCACCCGGCTGTCCACGATCTCCAGCGCGGGCAGCGCGAAGTCGACCGCCCGCAGGACGTCGACGACCGTGCACTCCGGGTGCGGCAGATCGCGCCCGAGCACCAGGGCGACCTCCGCCTCCACCTTGGGCTGCAGCAGCCGCCCGGCGGGCACCGTGCCACCGTCGGGCACGGCCATGTCGGCGAACAGCGCGCCGAAGTCGGGCTGGTCCACGCCGAGTTGGCGCTGTACGGCGACCGAGGTCAGGCCGATCTTCCGGCCGACGATCCGGCGTCCGGCATCCGAGCCGCGCCGGACGTTCAGCTGCTGCACGGCGTAGGCGGTCCGCAGATCGGCGCCCTCCTCGAACAGATCACGTACGGGCGGACAGGGGACGCCGGTACGGGTGGCCTCCGCCAGCAGATCGGCGGCCTTGAGCACGGCCGGTGACACCGGGTCCGGGTGGACACCGTCGGGCACGGTCGACATGGGTTGCCTCCAGAGGGAAGGGGAAGTGGCGGGTTGGTATCGATATAGACAGCGTCCGGGCGAGGGGACAAACTTTGTTCCGTGACACGGAACAACGCGGGCGGCAGCATGCTGGCAAAGGCCGCGCTCATCATCGAGAGCTTCCGTCCGGACGGTGGTTCTTTCCGTCTGTCGGAACTTTCGGAGCGTACGGGTCTGCCCAAGCCCACGGTGCACCGGCTGGCGGCGGATCTCGTCGGGCTGGGCTGGCTGGAGCGCTCGGGCGCCGAGTACCGGCTCGGCGCCAAGCTGTTCGAGCTGGGTTCACTGGTGCCGCACCGGCTCGATCTGCGGGAGACGGCCCTGCCCTTCCTCCAGGATCTGTTCGAGGCCACCCACGAGACCGTCCACCTCGGTGTCCGCGAGGGACTGGAGGTCGTCTATCTGGAGCGCATCCACGGCCACGAGGCCTCCTGGCTGCCCTCCCGCATCGGCGGCAGTCTGCCGCTGACCTGCACCGGCGTAGGCAAGGCCCTGCTGGCCTTCTCTGGTGCGGAGCTGATGGAGGAGGTGCTGTCCCGGCCGCTGCCGAGCCTCACCCCGCACTCGATCACCGATCCGGCCCGGATGCGCACGGCCCTGGAGAAGATCCGCGTCTCGGGCCTCGCCTACGAGGAGCAGGAGGCCGCGCTGGGCATGAGCTGCATCGCGGCCCCCGTGTTCGCGGGCGGCACCACGGTCGCCGCCCTCTCGGTCGCGGTACCGCGTGCCCGCTTCAGCCCGGCCCAACTGGCACCCGCCGTACGGACGGCGGCCCTCGGACTGTCCCGGGTCCTGCGCAGGGGCGGCTGACCGTTACGGGGCCTTCGGTCGGTCAGTTGGTCCCGGGTTGGAGGATCTTGAAGAGGAGTCGGGCACCGGCCCACTGGGCGGAGTGGTGCAGCCGCCTCACCCTCCGAAGCGCGACGAGCCGAGCGTCACCTGGTGACCGACGAGGCCGATCTCGACGCCGTCCGCGCCGGCCCGTGCCGATTCGAAGTCGACGCCCTCCGGGAGGCCGACCCGCCAGACCAGTCCGGCCTGTTCGACACCGGGGACCGTCAGGGAAAGCTCCGTGCCCTGCGCCAGGAGCGTTCCCGTGGCGTTCAGCGCCGTCCCGCCGACCGTGCCCGCGACCTTGACGCGTGCCGCCTGGCCGTTCGACCCCGCCGCCCGGGAGACCTGCAACGGGCCGCCGTCGCCCGCGAGCCGGGTGACCACTCCGGACAGTTCCTTGTACGAGATGGTCAGCGTGCCGGTGGCGAGGTTCGCCTCGGCGCTGCGTGCCGTCAACGACGTCACCCGCACATCACGCAGGTCCAGGTGGAGACGGTCGACGTGCAGATAGCCGCCCTGGGCGTTGTTCGTGGTGTCGATATAGAAGCGGTGAGCGGTCAGGGTCACGTGACCGAACTCCTCGCCGGCCGCCTGGGTCAGGAAAGGGAAGCCCTCGATCGACACGTCCAGGTCGCCGTCGGTGGTGTTGGCGTAGCCGTACTTCTCCTTGGCGAGCTGCGTGGCTTCCTTGTCGGCGTAGTGCACGGCGATGCGGTCGCCGGCCGTGAACAGCGCGGCGAGCACCACGACCGTGATCAGCAGAACCTTCACCCATCGACGTCTCACGCCGATTCCCCCATGTTGTGTCGAGCCGAGTACAGGGCGCTCACACGGAGGCCGGGGGAGACTCTAGGACGCCGCCCGCCATGAACGGACGTACGAATGTTCAAGGCCGCGTCAAGGTGCCCGCCCCGGACGGTGGAGAGGGAGCCCGGCCCACCCGGGCCGGGCTCCCAGCGGCTCAGACGGCGTCCAGCTCGGCCAACTCCTCGGCGGAGAGCACCAGTTCCACGGCCGCCGCCGAGTCACGGATGGTCTCCGGGCGGGAGGAACCCGGGATCGGGACGACCACCGGGGACTTGGCGAGCATCCAGGCCAGGCACACGCGCTGCGGACTGACACCGTGGGCCTCGGCGACCCGGGCGAAGGCGGCGTACGTCGAACCGAGCCCGCCGGCCCGGGAGATACCGCCGAGCGGGCTCCAGGGCAGGAACGCGATGCCCAGCTCGTCGCAGAGCCGCAGTTCCGGCTCGCTGGAGCGGAAGGCGGGGGAGAACTGGTTCTGCACGGACACCAGACGTCCGCCGAGGATCTCGTTGGCCTGCCGGATCTGGTCCGGGTTCGCGTTGGAGATACCGGCCAGACGTATCTTGCCCTCGTCCAGCAGGTCCCGGATCGCGCCGACCGACTCCCCGTACGGGACCTTGGGGTCGGGCCGGTGGAACTGGTACAGCCCGATGGCCTCCACGCCGAGGCGCCGCAGCGAGGCCTCACACGCCTCCTTGATGTACGCGGGGGAGCCGTTCAGGGTCCAACTGCCGTCACCGGGACGCAGATGCCCGCCCTTGGTGGCGACCAGCACGTCCGCGCCGCGCTCATGGGTGGAGAGCGCCTTGGCGATGAGGGTCTCGTTGTGACCGACCTCGTCGGCGTCCCGGTGGTAGGCGTCCGCCGTGTCGATCAGCGTCAGGCCCGCGTCGAGTGCGGCGTGGATGGTGGCGAGGGAACGGGCCTCGTCCGGCCGGCCCTCGATCGACATGGGCATACCGCCCAGACCGATCGCGCTGACGTCCAGGTCACCGATACGTCGAGTCTGCATGTGCTCGTTACCTCTTCCGGGGGTCGCGGTCGCGGAGCAAGGGCTTCCACTCCAGCCTTGCTCGCCGGACGCCCCGGGGTCCAATAGAGGAATACGAACGCATTCAGCACCCGGGGAGCTGAATCCCGGTGACCGGAGGTCCGGAAGCCCGGAAGTCCACCGCTGTTAAAATGGGGTCACGCTTCGACAACCGCCAGGGCCCGTACCGCATGGGTACGGGCCCCGGCGCGTTTCAGGCGTCAGATCAGGAAGGCTCCTCATGAACCCCGAACCGTCAGCTCACGGACACCCCGGTGCCGGTACGCCCGAGGGGGCGACAGGCCTGCCGCCGGCCGAGTCCTTCGACGCGCTCGGACTGCCGCCGAAGCTGCTGGCGACGATGACGGACCTCGGGGTGACGGAGCCCTTCCCGATCCAGGCGGCGACCCTCCCCAACGCGCTCGCCGGCCGCGATGTCCTGGGCCGCGCCCGCACCGGCTCCGGCAAGACGCTCGCCTTCGGGCTCGCGCTGCTCGTCCGTACGGCGGGCCTGCGAGCCGAGGCGAAGCGGCCCCTCGCGCTGGTCCTGGTGCCGACCCGGGAACTCGCCCAGCAGGTCGGCGACGCGCTGGAACCGTACGCGCGGACCCTGGACGTACGGCTGGCGACGGTGGTCGGCGGGCTGTCGATCAACAAGCAGCAGGCGGCGCTGCGGGCCGGTGCCGAGGTGGTCATCGCGACGCCGGGGCGGCTGACCGACCTGGTGTCGCGCCGGGACTGCCTCCTGAACCACGTACGGATCACGGTGCTGGACGAGGCCGACCAGATGTGCGACCTGGGCTTTCTGCCGCAGGTCTCGGACCTCGTCGACCAGGTCCGCCCCGACGGACAGCGGCTGCTGTTCTCGGCCACGCTCGACCACAACGTCGACCAGCTGGTACGCGACCACCTCCACGACCCGGTGCTCGCCTCGGTCGACCGGCTGGCGGGCTCGGTCACCACGATGGAACACCACGTCCTGAACATCCACGCCGCCGACAAGTACGCGACCGCGACCGAGATCGCCGCCCGCGACGGCCGCGTCCTGATGTTCCTGGACACCAAGACCGGCGTCGACCAGTTCACCCGGCACCTGCGGGCCAGCGGAGTCCGCGCCGGTGCTCTGCACAGCGGGAAGTCGCAGCCCCAACGCACGCACACGCTCGGCCAGTTCAAGGACGGCGAGATCACCGTGCTGGTGGCCACCAATGTGGCCGCGCGGGGCATCCACATCGACGCGCTCGACCTCGTCGTCAACGTCGATCCGCCCGCCGACGCCAAGGACTACCTGCACCGCGGCGGACGTACGGCGCGTGCGGGGGAGTCCGGGAAGGTGGTCACCCTGGTCACCCCCAACCAGCGGCGTGACGTGAACCGGATGATGTCGGACGCCGGGATCCGGCCGACGGTCGCCCAGGTGCGCTCCGGCGAGGAGAAGCTGACCGCGATCACCGGCGCGAAGCGCCCGCCGACCACGACGAAGACCACCACGGGCAATGCCCCATTCCGTGGTATCGGCACCCGCCCGGGCCGCCCCGCGAAGGAGTCCCGCAAGGCCGCCGAGGCCCGTAAGACGGCGGAAGCACGTGCGGCGGCCCGGGTCCGCAAGGGCCGCTGACCCGGAACGGACCGCGGTTCGCCGCCGTGTCGGCCCGCACGCCCGCGCGATGGGAGTCCCCGCTCGGGGAGATCGTGTCATGCCCCGCGCCTGCGGCACGTTCCGATCGACAGGCCCTACGGCTTGGCCCTGACCAGTCCCGCGTCGTACGCCGTGATCACGGCCTGGATGCGGTCCCGTGCGCCGATCTTGGCGAGGACGCGGCCCACGTGCTTCTTGACGGTGGACTCGGTGAGGACGAGGCGCTCGGCGATCTCGCTGTTCGTCCAGCCCTGCGCGATGGCGACCAGCACTTCGCGTTCTCGGTCGCTGAGCGTCCGCAGCCGGGGGTCGACGGCCGCCGGGGCGCCGGGCGGGGCGAGGACCTGGTGGGCGTAGGCGTCCAGCAGGCGGCGGGTCAGCCGGGGTGCCACCACGGCGTCGCCGGTCGCGACCGCGTGGATGCCGGCGACGAGTTCCTCGGGGCGGGCGTCCTTGAGCAGGAAGCCGCTGGCGCCGGCGCGCAGGCCTTCGTACGCGTACTCGTCGAGGTCGAAGGTGGTCACGATGAGCACGCGCGTGCGACCACCCGAGGCGATGATGCGACGGGTGGCCTCCAGGCCGTCCATGCCGGGCATACGGATGTCCATCAGGACGACGTCGGGGCGCAGTTCCGAGGCCAGCCGGACGGCCTCGGCGCCGTGCGCGGCCTCGCCGACCGGGGTCAGGCCGGGGGTGCCCTCGATGAGCATGCGGAAGCCCATGCGCTGCAGGGGCTGGTCGTCCGCGATCAGCACGGTGGTCATGGCAGTTGCTCTCCCGGTGCCGGCGCGGCGGGCGCGGACGGTGCGTCGAGCACGACGTCCACGAGCCAGCCGTGGCCGGTGTCGCGCGGTCCGATGGTGACGTCACCGCTGTACATACCGGCCCGCTGGCGGATGCCGACCACCCCGTGACCGGCGTCGCCGGTGTGCGGCGTCGGCTCCGGGGACGCCCCCGGGGGCAGGCCGGTGTCCTCGACGCGTACCCGTACCCGCCCGACGTCCGCGGCCACGGTGACCTCGGCGGTGGAGCCCGTACCCGCGTGCTTGAGCGTGTTGGTCAGGGCCTCCTGAACGATGCGGTACACGGTGAGCTGGACGCCGCTGGTCAGCGCGTCGAGTTCGCCCACCGTCCGGTAGGTCACCGTCAGCCCCGCCGCCCGGACCCGGGTCAGCAGGAGGTCCAGGTCGTGGATGCCGGGCTGGGGGTTGAGCAGCCGTACGTCGTCCTGGTCCTCGCGCAGGACGCCCAGGACGCGGCGGAGTTCGCCCATGGCCTGGCGGCCGGTGTCGCCGAGGATGCGCAGCGCCTCGGCCGACTGCTCGCCCCGGTTGGTGGCGAGGGTCGCGGCGCCGTCGGCGACGCTGACCATGACGGAGAGGTTGTGGCCGACGATGTCGTGCATCTCGCGCGCGACCCGGGATCGCTCGGCGGCGGCGGTCAGCCGGACGCGCTGGTCGCGCTCGATCTCCAGACGGGCGGCCCGGTCCTCCAGGGCCGCCAGGTACATCCGGCGGATCCGGAGCGTCAGGCCGACGGCGATGGCCGCGGTCGCCGTCCCCAGCAGGAAGAACATGGCGAGCAGCGGAGGCTCGACGGGCACCAGGACGAACACCGCCAGGGCGACCTGGACGCCGGTCAGCGCGGCGGCCCAGCCCAGGATCCGCAACGACCCGTGCAGGGCCAGGCTGTACAGGGCGACGAGCGTGCTGAGTCCGGCCTGTTGCCAGATGTCCAGGGACCACTGGACGAGAGACACCAGCGCGATCACGAAGTACGTGACGGCGGGGGCTCTGCGCCGCCACCACAGCGGCACGACGAGCGCGACGGCGAAGGCGAGCAGCACGACGGTCGGGTGGTCGGTGTGGGGGGCCGCCTCCTCGAACGGGCCGTCTCTCTCGTCGGAGAACACATCGGGCAGGCTGGTGAGGGCGACGAACAGCACCACCGCGGTGTCGAGCAGCCAGGGATGCCGACGGTCCAGCCGCTGTCGGCGGCCCTGGTCGCGCAACAGACGGCCCAGCAGCGGGTGCGTCCAGGCGGCGTCGAACCCGGAGGACGGCTCGAGCGCCGTCCCCCGGTCCGGATGCGCGGCGGCTGCCGTCCGCTCGGGGCTCATGACCCTCATTGTCCCCGGCCCGCGACTCACGCGTCGCTGCGGACCAGCCGGTACGCCGCCCCGGCGAGGGTCAGCGCCACCCAGCCGGCGAAGACGGCGAGTCCCGCGCCCGGGGAGAGGGCGTCGGACGAGTCGTGCAGGGCGTAGATGGCCGAGCCCGCGTTGCTGGGGAAGTACGGGTTGATGCTGTCGTACAGGGAGTCGGGCAGCAGCGAGGCCAGGCCGGGCAGGATGAGCAGGACACCGACGAGGACCGCGATGGCCCCGGCGGAGGAGCGCAGGAGCACACCCAGGGCCACACCGAACACGGCGACCAGACCGAGGTAGACACCGGCGCCGGCCAGACTGCGCAGTACGCCGTCGTCGCTCAGGGACAGGGCGATCTTCTCGCCGTCGAGGCCGAGGGTGCCCAGCTGGAAGGCGGCCAGTGCGCCCACAGTGGTGAGGACCAAGGCGACGGGCCCGATCACGGCGGCCTTGGACCACAGGACGGGCAGTCGGCGCGGCACGGCGGTGAGGGTGGAGCGGATCATGCCGGTGCTGTACTCGCCCGCCGACAGGAGCACACCGAGGACGCCGACAGCCAGCGAGGCGAAGGTCACGCCGAGGAGCGCGAGACTCACCGCGTCCTGGGTGCCGGAGCCCGGACCGCCGGACGGGCCGCCGTCGGCGACGGCGTCCGGACTGTAGGTGGCGGAGGCGATGGCCCCGAGGGCGACGAGCAGGAGCAGGGAGACGCCCAGGGTGATCCAACTGGAGCGCAGCGACCAGAACTTGGCCCACTCCGAACGCAGTACCCGAAGGCCGGTCACCTTGTGCACCGTCGTGCGGGCGGGAGCCGCGGAAAGGGTGTCGGTGGTCATCAGGCGGCCTTTCGTGCGGTGTCGGCGGGGGCGCTCTGGTATTCGACGGCGTCGTGGGTGAGGGCCATGAAGGCCTCCTCCAGGGAGACGGACTGCGGGGTGAGTTCGTACAGCGCCACCCCGTGCTCGGCGGCGACGGCCCCGATCTCCCGGGCGCTCCGCCCCGACACCACCAGCTCCTCGGCGGAGGACGAGCTGATGGTGACGTCCGGGCCCGCCAGCAGCGAACGCAGCCGCACAGCCTCGGTGGTGGAGACCTTCACGCCTCCGCCGCCCGCCTCCCGGGTGAAGTCGTCGACCGTCGTGTCCGCGAGGAGCCGGCCACGGCCGATGATCACGAGGTGGTCGGCGATCAGCGCGGTCTCGCTCATCAGGTGCGAGGAGAGCATCACGGCCCGGCCCTCGTCGGCGAGGGACCGCAGCAGGTTGCGCACCCACAGCACGCCCTCGGGGTCGAGGCCGTTCACCGGTTCGTCGAGCATGACGATCGCCGGGTCGGCGAGCAGTGCCGAGGCGATGCCGAGCCGCTGGCCCATGCCGAGCGAGAAGGCGCCCACCCGCTTGCCGGCCACACTGGTCAGCCCCGCCAGCTCGATGACCTCGTCCACCCGGCGGCGGGAGATGCCGTGGGTGTGGGCCAGCGCCATCAGATGGTTGAACGCGGTACGCCCCGGGTGGACGGACTTGGCCTCGAGGAGGGAGCCGATCTCGTGCAGGGGCGCCGCGTGCTTGGCGTACGACTTGCCGTTGACGGTGACCGAGCCGGCCGTCGGGGAGTCCAGCCCGATGATCATGCGCATGGTCGTGGACTTGCCCGCTCCGTTGGGCCCCAGGAAGCCGGTCACCTCGCCCGGTTTGACGGTGAAGCTCAAGTGGTCGACGACCGTCTTGTCGCCGTACCGCTTCGTCAGCTCACGCGCTTCGATCATGGAAGTGGCCTCTCCTGCCGCGAACACGGCCGCACATACAGCGCGGCGCCTGATCTCGAAGCTACGAGAACGGCAGGTCGTGGCCGTGGGACCACAGGGGACACTTCGGTGGCCGGGTGGTACCCCGGTACCACTGGCGTGTCCTTCGCAGGCGGTACGTCGGGGTCGGCATCCGTCAGGCGACGAGGCCGCCCAGCAGCCGGTCCGCCCCGAAGGGGAGGGACAGCGCGCGCTCGCCCAGATCGTCGGGGACCTCGGGGTGGTCGGGGTTGATCCGGACGAGGCGGGCCCCAGGAGTGTGGCGTACGACGTTCTCCATGGGCCATCGGATCACGCCGGGGGTGTTGAACCCGGCCCCGATCTCGACGACGAGCAACCTGCCGTCCGTGGGCCTCTGGTCGAGCCAGCCGGCCAGTCGCTCACCGGCGGGCACATGGGCGTCGTCGACGAACTCGGGGCCGACCCGGACGTTGGGAAAGACGTCGGCACCGCACTTGGGGCAGTGCGGCAGGGCCTCGGGGTCGGTCACCCGGCCGCTCTCACGGTCGTACGCCGCGAGGACCCTGTCGAGGAACGGCCTGCTGGACCATGTCTCGCGTGTGCACGGCACCGTGCACTGGAGGTAGCCGTAGTCGCCCTGCGGGGTGAAGACGTGGTCGGCGGCGAAGCCGTTGCGGACGAACAGCGCGTCGACGTTGGACGTCATCACCCAGTGGTCGCGGTCGCCGACCAGGGTCCGCAGGCGCCGGTAGAGCGGGTTCGGGGCGGGGTCGTAGCGGATGTCGTCGATGTGGACGGCCCAGTAGCCCCACATCATGTCCGGCGGCAGCGGCACACCCAGCAGATAGCGCGAGCGCAGACCGAGCCGGTGCAGGGCGGGAAGGAGCTGCCGGAAGCGTTCGGCGTCGCCGTAGTCGTAACCGGCGGCCGCGCTGAGGCCCGCGCCGGCCGCGACCAGGACGCGGTCCGCCTCTCCCAGCCACTCATGGAACGTCCCGCCGGCCTGTGCGGCGGCGAGAGAGGTGTTGCTCGTGGCGCTCACGTGACCTTCGTACCCTTTCCGTTTTCTGCCGCACGGGCACGCTGCCGGGGCGGTGCGATCACCAACGTACGAGGCGAAGCGGATGCGGGCCGGATACACTTCCGACTGATGATGGCCAAAAACCGACACGGTGCCGCGAGGGAGATCCCCGAGGTCCCCTTCGCCGCCCCGGCGGGTACGCCCGCCGGAGTCGAGGCCATGTCGCTGGCCGACCTGCGTGGGCGCGTACCGGGCCACACGCTCTCCCGGCCGCAGCGCCCCGACTTCCATCACCTGGTCACGCTCAGCGCGGGCGACCTCTCGCAGACCGTGGACTTCACCGCCCACGCCCTCCGGCCGGGCTCCTGGCTGTGGGTGCGCCCCGGGCAGGTGCAGCAGTGGGGCGACCTCACCCGGGCCGAGGGCACCCTGATCCTGTTCCGGCAGGACTTCCTCGACGCGGCCACCGCGACGGCGGCCCGCGTCGACGACCCGCACGCACCCGTCGTCAGCACGCCCGTCGCCGCCGACGCGGAGGCGCTGGACCTTGCCGTGGAGCATCTGAGCCGTGAGTTCCATGCTCTCGGCCAGCTGCCGCTGGACGTCCACGTGGCGGCCCTGCGCCATCTCCTGGCGGTCCTCGTGCTGCGGCTGGCCCACCTCGCGGTGCCGGCCGGCGGCCCCGCGCCGGAGCCGGACGAGACGTACCTGCGGTTCCGGGACGCGGTGGAACAGCACTTCACCCGGACCCGGCGGGTGGAGGACTACGCCCACCTGCTCGGCTACTCCCCGCGCACGCTCGCCCGGGCCACGCTGAGTGCCGCCGGGCTCAGCGCCAAGGAGTTCGTCGACCGCCGGGTCGTCCTGGAGGCCAAGCGGCTGCTGGCCCACAGCGACCGGACGGCGGCCCAGATCGCGGCCCAGCTCGGCTTCGCCAACCCGTCCCAGTTCAGCAAGTACTTCCTGCACCGGGTCGGCCGGTCACCGATCGACTTCCGGGAGGTCGTCCGGGGGCGCGCGGAGGGGCTGCCGCCGGGCGCCGGGCAGAACGCCCAGCGCGGCGAAGCGCCGCCTCAGAGGCGCGTCGAGGAACGCAACGCGTGACGGTAGGCGCTTTCGTCGGCCGCCTCGAACACGGTGAACAGGACCCGGTCGAACCGCTCGGGACGCGCTTCGAGCCAGTCGGCGACCGTGCGCAGGGCGATCGGGGCCGCCTGGTCCTTGGGGTAGCCGAAGACGCCGGTGCTCACGGCGCACAGGGCGACCGTACGGATGGATTCCACCTCGGCAGCGAGGTCCAGGCAGGCCCGGTAGGAGGAGGCGAGTGCCTCCGCGTCGCTCGCACGCGGGCGGCCGTCGATGACGGGGCCGACGGTGTGCAGGACGTAACGGGCGGGCAGATGGTAGCCCCGGGTGATCTTGGCCGTGCCGGTCGGCTCGGAGGTGCCCTGGAGCGTGACGACGGTCCGGCAGTCGTCCCGCAGCCGTGGTCCGGCGGCGCTGTGGATGGCGTTGTCGATGCAGGGGTGCAGGGGCTGGAAGCAGCCGAGGAGGGCGCTGTTGGCTGCGTTGACGATGACATCGGCCGCGAGCGTGGTGATGTCGCCCCGCCACAGCGTGGTGCGCTCGGCGGCACGGTACGTCGTGTGGGGGAACTCCGCCGCGATCGTGGGGAGTTGGGACGCGTGCGTAGTAGGGCTGAGTCCGCGTTCCGTGCTGAGCACGGAGTCCACCGCGTCGGAGGCGCCGTCCGGCAGCGGGCCGGGCGGGCGCACGGTCAGCAGTGCCCGCAGGAGCCGACGGCGGGCCGTCGCGTCGGTGGCGGTGAGGTCCCGCAGCGAGTCGGCCCGCAGCCCGAGCCGGGGTACGGCCGCGTCGGTGCTGAGCAGCCGCAGCGCCGCGCGCACCCGCTCGTCCAGCCGATCGGCCGGTACGGGACCGGCGGACGGCTGGAACGGCTCGTCCAGGGCGATCGCGGCGCGGTAGGCGGCCAGAGGCAGTTCCGAAGGCGTTCCGGTGCGGTCGTCGTACGGGGGCGAGGGCGACGACATCGTCATGGCGGGCTCCGATGCGGAAGGGCGGAAGGGCGGAAGGGCGGAAGGGCGGAAGGGCGGGCTGGGCGACGTCCGCGCCGGTGCCCGGCCGGCGTGCGTCGTGACGCGTGTCTGCCGGGCACCGGGAGGATCGTCAGAACAGGCCGTTGCCGTGCGGGAGTTCGGCCGGCACCGGTGAGATGACGTCCCAGTGCTCGACGATCCTGCCGTCGGCGACGCGGAAGAGGTCGTAGTAGGCGACGGGCACGCCGAACTCGCCCTCGGACTGCGTCAGGACGAAGCCGCCCTCGGCGATGACCTTGTGGACCTTCTTGTAGATCAGGTTCTTGCCCTGCTCGGCCCACTTCGCTGCGGCGGCACCGAAGCCGTCGAGGCCGTCGGCGGCCTCGGTGTTGTGCTGGTGGTAGGTCTCTGTGGAGATGTAGTCGGTCAGGACCGAGTAGTCGGCGCGGACGAGGACCTTCTCCGCGAACTCCGTGACCAGGGCCCGGTTGGCCTCGGTCCCGTCGGCGCCGCCGTGCCCGGTGGGGCCGTCGGTCTGGGAGCGGCCCGAGACGGTGTCCTTGACCTGCGGGGTCAGCGCGTCCCAGTGCTCGGCCAGCCTGCCGTCGGCGTCGACGCGGAAGATGTCGAAGCCGACGAGCGGGTCGGGGCCGAAGCCGTGGTAGGTGCCGTGCAGGGCGACCAGGTCGCCGTCGGCGATGACCCGGGCGCCCTCGTAGCGGAAGTCGGCGCCGAGCCCGGCGACCAGCCCGCGCAGCGCTTCGGGGCCGTCGGCGGCGAGGGAGCTGTGCTGCTTGTAGTCGGTGGCGACCCAGCGGTCCACGGCCGAGGGGTCCTTGTCGCCGAAGAGTGCCGTGGCGGCCTGCAGAACCGTGTTCTTCGCGTTGCTCATGACTGTCTTCCTAGCTTGTGGAGCCGCACGGGGCGATCTGGGCGGTGTATTCAAACTAGGTCGGGAGGGCATGGTTGGCCGGGCCCAATGGTGACCTTTGATGGTCAGAAAGCGACAGCGCGGGCATCGGCGGCGAGTTCAGCCCTTGATGGCGCGAACGACATCCGCCAGGGATGTGGCGGGGCGGCCGGTGAGGAAGGGCACCGCGTCGCTGACGCCGTCGAGCTGGCCGGCCGCGATGGCCGTGTAGGTGGACACCCACGCGTCGAGCTGCCACGGCGGGGCGCCGTAGGAGGCGCGGGAGGCGTACGCCTCCTCGACCGTCTCGGGCTGGTAGGTGATGCTGCGGCCGAGCACCTCGGAGACGATGCGGGCGGCGTTGTCCAGCGTGAGGGACTCCGGCCCCGTGAGGTCGTACACGGCACCGACATGGTCTTCCGGCCGTGTCAGGACCGCGGTCGCCGCGTCGGCGATGTCGTCCTGCGAGACGAAGGCGGCCCGCCCCTGCCCGGCCGGACCACGGATGACACCGTCCTCACCCGCCAGTTCCGGGACGAACTCCGCGTACATGTTGTCGCGCAGGAAGGTGTACGCCAGCCCGCTGGTGCGGATGTGCTCCTCGGTGTGGAAGTGGTCGCGGGCCAAGGTGAACGTCGCATAGGGGGCGGCGCCGAAGAACGACACGTACACGAGGTGTTCGACACCCGCCTCTGCCACGCTGTCCACGAAGGCCTTGTGCTGGTCGAGCCGGTCGGCGCTCTCGGAGGCGGACACCATGAACACGGTCTTCGCGCCGCGCAGTCCACGGACGACGGCGTCGTGGTCGCCGAAACCGCCGCGGACCGCCGTGGCACGGGGGAGGTCGGGCGCCCGCTCGGGGCTGCGCACCAGCAGCCGTTGCGCGATGCCCCGCTGGGCCAGGCGGCGGGCGACACGTCCGCCGAGGCGTCCCGTGGCCCCGGTGACCACCAGAGCCGATGCGGAGAGTTCGGTGGGCAGTTCGGTCATGGCTGGCATCACTTCCGGTCGGGTCGGGGTGAGCGGCTCGGGCGGGAACTCGCGCCGGGTGCATTGAATCCGGCGCGGTTGCACAGGACGAGCAGGCCGCCACCACTGGGCGCGTCGCCGCCCCTTTTCAGGGAAGCGGCCTCAGAGGGCGAACGCCTCGGTCAGGCGCACGTTGTAGCCGTCCTCCTCCATCAGGACGACGGTGACCCCGAAGGGGGAGGGATGGTCGATCTCGAGCGGGACGAAGGAGTAGTCGACGGCGGCCCGGACCGGCGGGATCAGTTCGCCGCTCTGCTGGGGTTGGGGTGCGAGCAGCCACTGCGGCTCGATCGCGGCCGGGCCCTCGGGGGAGTCGGCGAGGGGCTGCTCGGCGTACGGGAAACGGTGCAGTGTGTGGCCGTCCTTCGTGGCGTGCACCAGGTTCAGGCACGGCGCCGGGCCGGTGACCGGCAACTCGCACAGGGCGGCGACGTCCCGGGTCTCCCAGGCGAGGACGACCTCGTCGGCACCGGCCGCCGCGGCGATGTTCGACAGCTGGGCGATGCCGGTGAGCGCGTCCTTGCCGGTCTCGACGGGACGCAGCCAGACCAGGCCGACCAGTTCACCGCGGACCAGCGGCATGATGACCGGACGGGGCACCGCCCCCTCGCCCAGACCCGCGGTGTAGGCGTTCCTCATCGATGCGGCCAGTGCGTCCCAGGTCTGCGTGTCCACGAACTTCCTCTCACCAACACCACATTCACGACTCGGGCGACCCTGTCACGCCGGCCGTCGTCGACGCCAACTCGGACGGGACCAGCGGCAGGAGCGGCCGGTCCGGGAGAGCCCTCGGCACGCGCTCCAGGATGCCGCCCGCGAACACGTCGTACAGCGGCAATGTCTCCAGATGGACGTAACCGATGTGGCAGTCGCACACCTTCAGCGGGCAGGCCCGGGGGCCGAGCGCGGCGCGGTACGAGCCGTCGTACAGATTTCCCAGCTCCGTACGGACGAAATGGCAGCGGCGCACCGTGCCCTCGCCGTCCACCGAGAGCACCGACTCACCGGTGCGGCACGGCAGGCCCGCCGAGCGGTGCGGGTGGCGGCTGAACGGGAAGAGCGGGTCCAGCGCCGTCCACCGGCCGGCCTCCTCGTCCGTGTAGCTGTGCCCTTCGGCCGCGTTCACCCACAGATAGACATGGTCCGGCAGCGCCTCGCGCAGCCGTCGCGCGTGCTCCAGATGGTCCGGTACGCCGACGACACCGACGCTGAAGCGGACGCCGAGGGCGGACAGCTCGTACGTCTTGGCCAGGAACCGTTCGTACGGCGTCTGCCCGGGGTGGTAGGTGCACCACAGGGCGACGGTGTCGCGGTCCGCGTCCGCCAGCCAGTCGGTCCGGCAGCTCAGGTTGGTCTGGATGGCGACCCGCCGTATGTGCGGCTGGTGCGAGAGGTCGACGAGAGCGCGCCGGTACCAGGAGCGGACCAGCCCCTCGCCCCACGGGGTGAAGAGCACCGACAGCCGGTCCTCCCGCTGCTCGCGCGCCCACCCGGTGAACCGGTCCAGTGCCGCGCGGTCGGCGCGGAGCTGCGCCGTGCTGTCGCGTCGCTTCGCGAACGGGCAGTAGGGACAGTCGTAGTCGCAGGAGGAGAGCGGCCCCCGGTACAGCAGCGTCAGATCCACGGAACCCCGCTCACTTCGTCTCGTAGGCGGCCATGGCGGCGCGCACATCCGGTGAGAAGAAGTCGGGCCCGATGGCGTCGGAGTGGGCCACCCCCTCGGCGGACAGCCGCAGTTGTCCCTCCTGACCGTTGTCGAGCCAGTCACGCGCGTCGAGGGTGTCCAGCTCGGCGGGGAAGTCGTCGGACGGGTCGGTGCCGAACCGCAGCCGGTACTCCGCGACGGGCATGCCCTGGGCCTGGAGCAGCGACTGCAGCAGATGCCGGCGCCGGGCCTCGTCCTCGTCGACCCAACGTCCGTGCAGCGCCCGGGAGAAGTCCTCGGTGGCGGTGTAGTCGTCGATGATGCCGCGTATCTCGCCCATCGACACGGCGTAGTCGAAGGAGTAGTGCAGCCGGGAGGTGTACGAACGGGCGCCGCAGCCCAGGCCGATCATCCCGTCGGTCTGGCAGGCGTAGTCGTCCGGACCCTGCGGCGGCGCGTCCGAGCGCCGGAACATCCGCATCGACACCTGCTCGTAGCCCTGGGAGAGCAGATGGTCGCGGCCCTCCCGATAGCGGCGCAGACGCTGCTCGTCCCACTCCCGGTCGGCCGCCGCCGGGTCGACGCGGCGGCCGAGTCCGGTGAGCGGGCGGATGTAGAGCGGGTAGAGGTAGATCTCCTCGGGCCGCCAGGCCAGGGCCGCGTCGAGGGAGTATCGCCAACTGGCCGCGGTCTGCCCGTCGATGCCGTAGATCAGATCGATGTTGAGGACGGGTACGTCGGCCTCACGGATGCGGGCGAGCGCCGCCTCGACATCGGACCTGTGCTGTGGGCGTACGGCGGCCCGCGCCTCCTCCTCGACGAAGCTCTGGACGCCCAGGCTGAGGCGGGTGGTCCCCCGCTCGGCCAGCACCGCCAGCCGGTCGGCCGTGGCCGTGGACGGCGACGCCTCCACGGACAGCGGGACGGCCCGCAGGTCGACGCCCATCTCCCGCTCGGCGATGTCACACAGCCGCTCCAGCTCCGCGGCCTCCAGGAAGGTCGGAGTCCCGCCGCCGAACGCCGCGTTGGCGAACCGCGGGGGTTCCGCATCGCCCAACGCCTCGCGAACGGCGGCGGCCTGGCGCTGTACGGCGTCCAGATAACGGTTCGTCAGTCCGTCGGGCGCGCCGATGCGGGTGAACAGGTTACAGAAGCCGCAGCGGATCTCGCAGAACGGGATGTGCAGATACAGCGACAGCGACTGGCGGGACTCCCCGGCCCACAGGTCAGCGAGCCGGGGCCCGGGCGTGAGCGGCCGGTAGGCGGTCTTGTGCGGGTACGCGTACGTATAGCTCTGGTACGGGCGAGGTGAGCCGACGGTGGTGTCGATCGCGGTGACGGTCATACGGACGGCTCCAGGAAGAAGTGGCCGTAGGGCACGGTCCACACGGACTCGTGGCCGAGGCGGTGGCCGGTGTAACCGTCGTCCCCGTAGGCGGTGCCGTGGTCGGAGCAGACGATGGCGAAGCAGCGGCGGCGCGAACTCATCGCCGCGAACAACCGCCCGACGTGACGGTCGATGTACTCCAGCGCGGCGGCATGGGTGAGTCGGCTGTCGCCCGCCTCTCTGGTCGCGCCGGGCAGGTGGAACCAGTTCGGCTGGTGCAGCGCGGAGGCGTTGAGGAAGAGGAACAGCCGCTGTTCGGGCGGCAGTTGGGACACCGTCTTCTCGGCGCGCGCCACCTGCGCCTCGAAGGAGGTCGGGGAGGCCACGGAGAACTCCGGCTCCCAGTGGCTCTCCTGGAAGAACCCGGGCAGTACGTCACCCAGGGCGCCCTGCTTGTTGAAGAAGCCGACGCCACCGATGCACACCGTGCGGTACCCGTGCGCGGCCAGGCCGGACACGAGATCCGGGGTGTCGAAGACGTACGTACCGTCCGCCGTTGACTCGCTGCCCGCGAACTTGGCCGCGAACAGGCGCGGATGCGGCCCGGGTCCGGCCGGGGTGGGCAGGAAGCCCGCGAACATCGCCTGGTGGGAGGCGTAGGTGAAGCTCCCGGGCGCGTGCCGCTTCTCCCAGACGCCGCCCGGCAGATGCGCGGTCAGATTGGGCAGCCGTCCGGCGGCGGCGAGTTCGACGGCCACGTCGTGACGGAGGGTGTCCAGGGTGAGGAGGAGCAGGTCGTCACGGCCCACCACCTCGTTCATGTCCGGCCCGGCGGCCGGGGCGGGAGAGGGCTCAGAGGGTGGCATGGGCGGTCCTCGGCAGTGAGAAGGAAGGGGCCGCCGCGACCTGTGCGGCGTACGTGTCCAGGCCCTCCGCCCCGCTGCCCGGCAGGCCGGTCAGACGGGGGAGCAGGTCGCCGAACGCGTTGACCTCGCCGACGGCGAAGCGGCGCCAGCCGATGGCCGGCAGGAGGTCGACGCCGACGCACAGGGTGCCGGGGAAGCAGGCCGCGGCCCGCTCGCCGGCTTCGAGGGCCGTGGCCCACCGGTCACCGGCCAGCGCCCGTACGGCCGCCAGGTCGCCGCGCGCCCCGCCGAGATGCAGGTTGGTCAACGGGGAACGGCTCGTGCGGACCACGGCGTGGGTGGCCCGTCCGCCCACGACGACGATGCGCAGATCCGCCGACCGGCCGCCGAGCGAGGCCTTCGGCAGCCACCGCTCGATGTGCAGCCCGTCCGGGGCGAGCGTGTCGACGATCGCGGCGATCTCCCGTTCCTCGGTATAGCGGCGCACGCGCAGGGAGTTGTGGAGCCGGCCCGCCTCGGCGCGCTCCACGGACGTGGTCGCGCGGATCCGCCCCGACGCGGTCGTCTCGATCGCCAGCACACCGGAGGCGGAGGAACCGTGCGCGAGCTTGACGAAGACACGCCGCAGGTCCGCCTCCGCCATGAGGCGCCGTACGTCCGCCCAGTCCCGCACCGGCGGTACGTCCCCGGAAGTGGGCGACGGCGGCACGGGCACGCCCGCCCGGGCGAGCCGGTCGTGACACAGCCGTTTGTCGAACATCACGGCCAGCTCCACCGGGTCGTCGAGCCGCCGCCCGCCGCGCAACGAGGCCACGCCCTCCAGGAACCGCCCGTACCAGCGCGCGGACCCCTCCACCCGCGTCGGATCGTCGCCCCCGCGCAGGAGCACATCCACCTCGGCGTTCTCCCCCGGAGAGTCGAGGCGGACCAACTCGTCGTCCGCGAAGTCGTGTCCGCCCTCCCGCAGCACGTCGTGCCACTCGACCACGCGAGGCGTGCCGTGACCGGCGGCCTCGGTGGCCGCGGCGAACAGGCTCACCCGACGGTTGTCCCCATTGGCGACCACCGCCCACCTCGGCGGGGCATCCCCCGGACCCCTGCGCCCCATGGTGCTCACCTTTCCCCCTTCGTACCTGCCTCCGGACCCCCGAGCGCTCTACTCGCCCACCGAGACGAACCGCCAGACCGTGCCGTCGTCCTCCTCGTCGGAGTCGGCGTCGTCGGAATCGGCGTCGACCTCCACTCCGGCGGGCTCCAGCGTCTCCAGCAACCGCGTGCGCAGTTCCTCGCTCAGGTAGTTGTGGTGCAGGTCGAGCTTCTTCAGATGCGTCAACGGCTGACCGGTCAGCAGCGCCGTGGCGCCGTCGTCGGTGAGCACGCCCATCGAGACGTCGAGAACCTCCAGGCGCGCCACCACCGGCGCGGACGCGAGCGCCGTACAGACGGCGTCCTGGATCTCGCTGTTGCGCAGGGCGAGATGCTTCAGGCTCGGCAGCCTCGTGCCCGCGAAGAAGGGCTCCAGATCGGCCACGTCGGCGTCGCCCCCGTACTCGGGCGTGCCCAGCCACAGGTCGAGTTCGACGAGGGCGGGCAGATCGCTGCCCGCGATGCCGCGCACGACCTCGACGGGCAGGCCGCCGGATTCGACGGTCAGCTTGCGCAGCCGCTCGTGACGGACGGCGGGGAAGACCAGCTCACTGCCCCCGCGGACGCCGAACTCCTCCAGGTCGGGAAAGGCCTCCAGGAGGGGAGTGACGTCGCCCTGGTTGATCCAGGAGATCTCGCACTCCTCCGACAGCATGTCGCCCAGGAACACGCCGCGCAGGGCGGGCAGTCGGTCGCGGGCCGCGACCAGCGCCTTGATCACCTCGTCCGGGCCGCTCTCGTACGCGTCGCTCCACGCGCCGACGATCAGGGCGCGGACCTGACGGGTGTCGACGGTCTCCAGGAAGCGGGCGAAGGCGTCCTCCCACTCCTCCTTGGAGTCGTAGGAGTCCACGGCGATGCGCCAGGCGACGGACTCCGGCGACGGGAGGGCGGACGCGTCCGCCGGTGTGTCACCGGCGTCGGGAAAGGCGAAGGCCGGCAGGCCGTGGAGTTCCTGGAGGTGGCTACCGAGGGTCATGCGTGCCTGCTCCCTGATGCTGGGGCCGTTGGATCGGCGGTCGTGGTTCCCGTCCTGGCGCGCGCCGATCGCGTCCAGGTAGAGGAGTTCTACCAAGCCCCACTGACAACGCGGCCAACTGGGGCCTCCCACACGGCGAAGGGGCCCTTCGGCGGCCCGTGGACGACCGCTGCGAGGGCCGATTGTCAGTGCCCGCCCCTACGGTCGTTCCCATGGCACACGGCGTGCCGCATCGGGAGGGAGACCCATGTACCGGCAGGGAGACGTACTGATCGTGGCGCTGGCGGAGGGCGCGGTGCCGGAGTACGCGGTCGACGCGGCGTCCGAACCGCGCGACGGCCGTGGCCGACTCGTCCTGGCGCTCGGCGAGGTCACCGGGCACGCCCATGCGGTGGCCGGCCCGGGACGGCTGATCCGCGAGGCCGGCGTGTTCGGCCCGATGCTGCTGCACGTGCCCGAGGGAGCACGCGTCGTCCACGAGGAGCATGCGGCGATCACGCTCCCGAAGGGCTGGTACCGGGTGATCAGGCAGCGGGAGTACGTACCGGGTTCGGTGCGCGTCGTCGCCGACTGACCACGCCCCGGGCACATGTGCGGGACGAACGAAGCGAAAGGGCCGGACGGCACGGGGATGCGGGCCGGCGACAGCACTTGGAGAGGAACGGCACTGATGGACCAGGGCAGTTGGCGGGCGGCGGCGACAGCGACGGGACCGGGCGACCGGGCGGCGGCCGAGGAAGGCGTCCGGCTCGCCTACCGGCGCGCGGGGCTGGCGGAACCCGAGCGCATCGTGTGGGCGCGCTCGCCCCTCGAAGCCGTACGGATGCTCATGACGGGGACGCACCCGGACGGTTCGCCGCTGGGTGCCCTCGGCGCCGGTGCCCGCAACGCCGTGTGGAGCGCGCCCTGGGCGGCCGAACGGGCGCGGCTGCACGCGCAGTTGGGCCCGGAGCGGTGGAGCGGGCACTGGCGCGCCACGGGAGCCGGACTGTGGGAGTCGACCCGCATGCTGGTCGACCGGGTGCGGGCGGGGATCGTCGAGGAACTCGGCGCCGACCGCAAGGAGGAGGCGCGGGTCCGTCTGCTGCTTCTGGACGCCGCGCTGGGACAGCACGACGCGGCCTGGCTGTGCGCGTTCGAGCCCGGCGACGACAGCCCACTGGCCGGCCTCGCCGCCGTGGCGCGCGACGCGGGCTGGTGGTGGCCGTACGAGAAGACGGTGGTCCTCAGCGAACGCCCGCTGACCCTGCACCGCGACGAGGCGGGCCGCCTGGACCGGGGCGACGGGCCCGCACTCGGCTACGCGGACGGGTTCGAGCTGTACGCCTGGCGCGGCATGCCCGTCCCGAAGGACTTCCTGGACGAACTGACCGCACTGACCCCGGAACGCATCCGCGACGAGGAGAACGCCGAACTCCGGCGCGTGATGCTGGAGTTCTACGGCTACGACCGCTACCTGGAGGAGTCCGGCGCGGTCCCCGTCCACCGCGACGAGACGGGCGTGCTGTGGCGCGTCCAACTTGTCGGCGACGAGGACGTGGTGATGGTCGAAGTCGTCAACTCCACACCTGAACCGGACGGGTCGAGCCGTACGTACTGGCTGAGGGTGCCGCCGACGACCCGTACGGCCCGTGAGGGAGTGGCCTGGACGTTCGGTGTCGACGCGGAGGTGTACGAGCCTCTGCGACAGACGTGAACGGGGGCAGTGCTGCGATCATCCTGACGAAGGTGGAAGGCACGGCCGAGGGAGCAGGATGATTTCTGAGCCGGAGATGGCGGGGGAGTTCGGTGGAGTCGACACCCGCGAGGTGGTGGGCGGCTTCGACGAGGAGCCCGGTGGGGAACTCCGGCCGCGAAGGCCGTGGCAGTGGGCGCTGGGAGGGGCGGTCATGGCGTCGGTCCTCTGGACAGCGGCGCTGTTCCTGTACGGAGGGGGCGATCGAACGCCGGACCTGAGCGGGTACCAGCTGAAGCAGGACCCTTGCCCGTCGCTCCGGTTGAAGGCGATCGGCGAGGTGATCGCGCCGCGAGAGCCCACCACCAAGGTCGATTCCGGGCTGCTGCGCCATGCCGCCCTCGACCAGATCCAGTGCTCCATACCTCTCCGGTTCCTGGCCGGCGCGGGGGAGTCCGGGAAGGGCTGGTTCACCGGCTACACCGTCGGAATAACGGTGGCACTGCACAAGAAGACCGACCCCGGCGCGGAGTTCGAGGCACGACGACGGGTGACCGATGACGGCGTTCTGCCCGAAGAACAGGTCGAGACAGTTCCGGACCTCGGCGACAAGGCGTATCTCCTGACCCGGGACAACGGCAATGCGGAGTTGCGGGTGCTGGAGGGCGGAGCGGTCCTCTCGCTGGATCTCTCCGTCTTCACGTACTACCAGAGCGAGCGCGATGGTGAGGGCGAGGACGAGAACGCGGTCGGTGGCGGGCCGGAACTCCCTGACCTGTCCTTGTACCGGTCGGCCATGATCACTGACATGCGTGACCTGATGTCGAGCCTCAAGCGGTGACCGCGGCGCCGGGCGGCGGTCTCGTGGTCTCCAGGAACTCGATGGCCGTCCGGCGGGCGGGGGCCTCCGTCTGTCGCGCGATGCGGTGGAAGGTCTCCTGGGCCGCGCGGGCCGGCCAGTCGGAGGGCAGGTGGCGGGCGGGCAGCCGTGGGTCGGTGCGGATGATGTCCAGCCACTCGCTGATCACCCGCAGCCGGATGCCGAGTGGATCGCCGCAGCCTGCGGTGGGCCAGGTGGACCAGCGCTCGTCGAAGTCGGCGTACCGGGCGCCGATGCCGCCCAGGTCCCAGGTGTCACGGATCATCAGGCCGATGTCGGTGGCGTCGTCGGCCGTGGCGTGGAAGATCTTGACGTGGGCGGCGAGGCCCAGCTCGGAGACGAGCGAGGAGGCGTCGACGTCACCGGGCGCGATCCATAATCCGCTGTACAGGGCGCCGAACCCCGACCAGGTGAGCCGGGAGCGCAGATCGTGCCGCTGGCGCTGCCAGGACTCGGGCAGCGAGAAGCCGAGCAGTGTCCAGGTGCCGTCCCAGTCGTCGTTGACGGCACCGGTCTGCCAGAGGCGCCGCTTTCCGTCCCAGAGGACCTGCTCGGCCTGCGGGGTCAGGCCGAAGTGCATCCTGCGGCCCTGGCGCTGACGCTGCAGCAGACCCCGGTTGACCATGCGGGTGAGGGTGGACCGGACGGCCGGTTCGCCGACTCCGGTGCGGGCGAGGACATCGATGATGCTGCCCGAGTACACGTGTCCGAGCCCCTCCTCCAGTACGTAGCTGCCGAAGAAGGCGAACAGGAGCGACTGAGGGCGCACTGAACTCCCTTGTGACTGGGCCTTGTTGGCTGGTGGCCGCGCTCGTCGAAGTCGTTGGGGCCTCTCTTGTCCGGAGTACTGACAGCGCGAACATAGGTGTGTACATTGCGGCCGTCAAGAAAGTGCACAACATTCGGTGTTGCTTCCTCAGGAGGAGCCCATGCAAAGGCGCATTCTCGGGCTTGCCGCAGTAGTGATCACGGTCGTCGGCGCGGCCGGATGCGGGTCGTCGGACCCGGCGGAGAGTGGTTCGTCGTCCTCGGACGGCAGCAAGACCACGCAGGTCAAGGTCGGCATCATCCCCATCATCGATGTCGCCCCGCTCTATCTGGGCCAGAAGAAGGGGTTCTTCAGCAGCCGGGGCATCGAGCTGGAGATGGTGAGTGCTCAGGGCGGCGCGGCGATCATCCCCGGTGTGGTGAGCGACCAGTTCCAGTTCGGGTTCAGCAACACCACGTCGCTGATGATCGCCCAGGTCAAGGGCGTACCGATCAAGTCCGTGGTCAACGGCGCGGCCTCCAACGGGAAGGTGGGGGGTGACGTCACCGGAGTGGCCGTCAAGAAGGACAGCTCGATCAAGTCGGCCAAGGACCTCGCCGGGCGGACGGTCGCCGTCAACACCCTTCAGAACATCGGATCCACCACGGTGCGCGAGTCGGTCCGGCTGGCCGGCGGTGACCCGTCGAAGGTCAAGTTCGTCGAAATGCCGTTCGACCAGATGCCGGCCGCACTGGACGGCGGGCGGGTGGACGCCGCCTGGATGGGCGATCCCGCGATGAACGCCGCCAAGGCGCAGGGTGCCCGCATCGTGGCCTCGCCGTTCGCCGAGACGGACCCGAAGCTCACCGTCGCGACCTACTTCACCTCCACCAAGCTCACGAAGGAGAACCCCGACCTGGTGAAGAAGTTCACCGAGGCCATGAGCGAGTCGCTGCAGTACGCCACCGACCACCCGGACGAGGCACGCCAGATCCTCACCACCTACACGAAGATCAGCGGCGACGTCCTGAACGAGCTCACACTGCCCGCCTGGCCGGCGGAGATCGACATGGCCTCGCTGGAGAAGCTGGCCTCCCTCGGGGAGACGGACGGCCTCTTCGACGGCAAGAAGCCCGACCTGACCGCCCTGTTCTCATGACCCGCCCCGCCGTCACCACCGCCATGGCGGGCCCCGCCGGGACCGACACCGGTCCCGGCGGGCTCCCCGCCCGGCGGCGACTCCCGGAGCGGGCCGTCACCCCGCTGCGGGGACTCGCCGGACTCGCCGGCCTGGTCGCCGTACTCGAAGTGCTGCCGCACACCGGCCTGGTGTCGGCCGACTACCTTCCACCGGCCTCCGAGACCCTCCGCGCACTGTGGGCGCTGCTCGCCGAGCAGACCTTCTGGACCGCGCTCGGCGACACCCTCACCGGCTGGGGCCTGGGCCTGGCCATCTCCGTCGTGGCGGGCGTGGCCGCCGGACTCGTCATCGGCTCGATCCCCGTACTGCGCGCGGTCACCGCCTCCACCATCGAGTTCCTGCGCCCCATCCCGTCCGTCGCCCTGATCCCCGTCGCCGTCCTCCTCTACGGCGCCGACCTCCGGTCGAAACTGCTGCTCGTGGTGTACGCCGCCTTCTGGCAGGTCATCGTCCAGGTCCTGGCCGGCATCCAGGACGTCGACCCGGTCGCCGACGACACCGCCCGCAGCTACCGGCTCGGCACCTGGGGGCGGCTGCGCCACGTCATGTGGCCCACCGCGCTGCCGTACGTCATGACGGGCGTACGGCTGGCCGCGACCGTGGCCCTCATCCTCGCCGTCACCGCCGAACTCGTCATCGGCGCACCCGGCCTCGGCCAGGAGATCGCCGTCGCCCAGACCTCCGGAGCCGTACCGCGTGTCTACGCCCTGGTCCTGGTCACAGGGCTGCTCGGAGTCGCCGTCAACCTGGCGGCGCGAGCGGTGGAGCGACGGGCACTGCACTGGCACCAGTCCGTACGCACGGAGGTGGCCGGATGACCGCCCTCACTGTCCTGCGCCGCGCCCTGCTCGTCTTCGGGCTGCCCGCCGTCCTCTTCGCGGTGTGGTGGTTCACCACCGCCGACAGCACCGACTTCTACGTCCCGCCCCTCTCCGCCATCCTGGAGGCCTTCGGGAAGACCTGGACGGGGGAGCGGCTGCTGTCCGACGTCGTCCCGAGCCTGCTGCGTCTCACGGCCGGCTATCTCCTCGCCGTGGTGATCGGCGTGGGGCTCGGGCTGCTGGTCGGCATGCGGCGGGCCGTACGCGACGTCCTGGAACCCGTCCTCGAACTCTTCCGGGCCATCCCGCCGCCCGTGCTCGTACCGGTGATCATGCTGTTCGCCGGCATCGGCGACACCATGAAGGTGCTCGTCATCGTGAGCGGCTGCGTATGGCCGATCCTGCTCAACACCGTCGAGGGTGTCCGCGCCGTGGACGAGGTGCTCAGCGACACCTGCCGGTCCTACGGCATCACCGGCACCGCCCGTCTGCGGCACCTGGTGCTGCGCGGGGCGAGCCCGCAGATCGTCACCGGCATGCGCCAGGCCCTGTCGATCGGCATCATCCTCATGGTCATCAGCGAGATGTTCGCCGCCAGCAACGGACTCGGCTTCACCATCGTCCAGTTCCAGCGCTCGTTCGCCATCCCCGAGATGTGGAGCGGCGTTCTGCTGCTCGGCATCCTCGGCTTCCTGCTGTCCCTGCTCTTCCGGTTCGCCGAGAACCGCGCCCTGGCCTGGTACCACGGCCTGCGCAGCGCCCGGCGCACCCCCTGAAACGGAGCCGTCGATGCTCGACGTACGCAACCTGCAGAAGATCTACACCGGCCGCAACCGCAATGTCGAAGCCCTGCGGAACCTGACCTTCCATATCGGTGCGGGTGAACTCGTCTGTCTGGTCGGGCCGTCGGGCTGCGGCAAGACGACGCTGCTGAAGTGCATGGCGGGACTGCTCGACCCCACCGCCGGTGAAGTGCTCCTGGAGGGGCGGCCGGTCGCCGGGCCACCGCCGGGCATGGCCGTCGTCTTCCAGGAGTACGGCCGCTCGCTGTTCGCCTGGATGAACGTCCGCGACAACGTCGCCCTGCCGCTGCGCCGCAAGAAGCTCGGCAAAGCCCGTGAGCGGGAACTCGTGGACCGCGCACTGGAAGTGGTCGGACTCGCCGACGCCCACGAGGCCTACCCCTGGCAGCTCTCCGGAGGCATGCAGCAGCGCGTCGCCATCGCCCGCGCCGTCGCGTACGAACCGAAGGTGCTGCTCATGGACGAGCCCTTCGCGGCCGTCGACGCGCAGACCCGCGCCGAACTGGAGGATCTGATCCGCGAGTTGTGGCGCGAACTCGGCGTCACCGTCCTGTTCGTCACCCACGACATCGACGAGGCCGTCTACCTCGGCCAGCGCACCGTCATCCTGTCCAAGTCACCGACCGTCGTACAGGAGGACCTCACCATCGACCTCCCCGACGAACGCGACCAGCTGCACACCCGCTCCAGCCCCCGCTTCGCCGAACTCCGCGCCCACGTTTACGAACAGATCCAGCGGGCCAAGTACCGGAGCGGGGACACGGACTCCCAGGTGGCGGACCGCGCACCCGAGCCCGCAGAGACACGGAGCTGATGAGCACGATCGACGACATCGCCGGCATCGAGGAACAGGTCGCTCTGGTCGACGCGGCCCTTCGGCCCATCGCCGAGCGGCCGGTGGACATCATGGATCCCGACTGGGTGACGAAGATGCGGGAGGGTCCCGACCCGCTGGACGAGGCGGGCGTCCGGGCGGAGGCCGAGTCCGCGCTGCGGGCCCTGATCGCCGTCTACGCGCAGGGCGACGAGACGGCTCGGGTGTCCGTGCGCGGGCTCTTCTCCCGCTACACCTCCTTCCGTTGGGCCACACACCTGCCCGTCGAACCCACCCCGGACGGCTTCCGGCAGCGGCTGCTGCACATGTCCGCCGTCGACCAGGGCAACGACACCCGCGACGAACTGCTCTCGCTGCGCGATCTGTGCGCGGACGCGCGGACGGCCGGGATCGACATCCGGCCGATCCTGGCCGAGGTGGCGGAACTGTCCAGCCGCGAGAACAAGTACGGGATGGGGTCGATGCGGGACATCCTGCTCGGCGCGGCCTAGAGCCTGTCCGGCAGCGCGACCGGCTGGCCGGTACGCAGTGACTCGTAGGCCGCCAGCACGATCCGGAGGGTGCGCAGGCCCGCCTCGCCGTCGGGGGAGGGGCGCCGCCCCGTGCGTACCGCGTCGAGGAACTCGTCGAGCATGGCGGCGTCCAGATCCGCCCCGCCCGCCTCCCAACGGCCGTGCCCGGTAACGGAGTTGAAGCCGCCGAGCAGTGGGGGGAAGGCGTCGAACTCCACGATCGCCTTCTCGGCGACGCAGGTCATGGCGAGCCCGCCCCAGGTCGGGTGGTCCGGCGGATGGCTCCAGCTGGCGTCCACGGCGGCCACCAGCCCGCCTGGGTACCGGATGGTGACAAGGCCCGCCGTCTCCACGTCCGGCGTGGGGCCGCCGTCGTCGAGGACGCTGTTCGCCTGGGCGTACACCTCCGCCGCCTGCTCGCCGTCGAGCAGCGCGTCCACGAGGTCGGCGATATGCACGGTGTGGTCGGCCAGCGCGCCGCCGCCCGACAGCTCGGGGTCGGCGAACCAGGGGTGCGAACGGGCCGGATTCGAGCCGTTGTTGGCGCCGTGGACGCTGATCAGCCCGCCGAGCGAGCCGTCGGCCAGGGCGCCGCGCAGGGCGGTGAACGCGGGGCTGAACCGTACGGGGTAGGCGGTCATCAACCGCACCCCGGCCCGGGCACAGGCGTCGATCATGGCCAGGGCGTCCGCCTCCGTCGTCGCGAGGGGCTTCTCGCACAGCACATGGGCCCCGCTCGCGGCGGCCCGTTCGACCAGGTGCCGGTGGCGGGCGTTCGCGCTGGTGACCACGACGGCGTCGGGGCGCAGCGCGAACACCTCGTCCCAGGTGTCCGCGTAGTCGGCGCCGAGTTGCTCGGCGAGGGCCCGGCCCCGGGTGGGGTCGCCGGGCGGGGCCTCGGGGTCCGCGGTGATCAGTTCGATGCTGTCGCGGTCGCGCAGCAGCCTGATGTAGGTCGCGGCGTGCAGATGGGCGAAGGACAGTACGGCGACTCTCACTGCTCGATTCCCTTCGTGGCGACGGCGGTTGACGTGGTTGCGGCGGTTGTCCGCAGGGTGAGTTCCACGGCCCGTCCGGTACGCGCCGACTCGGCCGCGGCCTCGGCCATACGGACGGCCGCCACACCGTCCCGGCCGCTCACCCGGGGCTCCGGACCGCCCGCGAAGGCCTCGGCGAACTCACGGATCTGGGTGAGGTAGGGCGACTCCCCGAAGTCCCCGGCCGGTATGCCCGCCGCCGGGCCACTGGACACGGCGCCGGTGATCCGCAGATCCAGGTGGGCCAGGGAGTCGTGCTCGACGGTGCCGCCGGTGCCCGACACATGGAACGTCGTCCGGAACGGTGTCGCCGGTGGCCCCCACACCCCCACGACCTGGGTGACGGTGCCGCTCGCGTGGGTGAGTACGGCGGTACCGGTGGCGACCGCACCTTCCGGAGCCGGGGCGGTGAGGTGCCCCTGCTGTCGGGCGTGCACCCGGACGACGTCGCCGAAGAGCCAGCGCGCGATGTCCATGTCGTGGATCATCTGGTCCGTCAGGATCCCGCCGGAACGCGCCGGGTCGGCGAACCAGCCGCTCCAGGTGGGATAGCGGCCGGTACGAGTGAACCGGGCGACCGCCACCCGCCCCAGGCCGCCCCCGGCGACGAGGTCGCGCAGTCGGGCGTACGCGGGGAAGAACCGCACGACATGGCCCGGGTACAGGCGCACCCCGGCCGCCTCCGCAGCGTCGGCCATCTCCTCAGCCTCGGTCGCACCGAGCGCCAGTGGCTTCTCGCACAGGACATGGGCGCCGGCCGCCACGGCGGCCAGGGTGATCTCCCGGTGGGTGTCGGTCGGGGTGCACACGTCCACCACACCGGCCCCGTCGAGCGCCTCGCCCAGGGAGCCCACCGATGTCGCGCCGAACTCGCGGGCCAGGGCCGGGGCTTGGCCGTCGGGCGCGTAGAGGCGTACCCGCGCGCCGAGGGCCGTCCACGCAGGCAGATGAGTGCGGGCGATGCCGCCCGCGCCGATCAGCGCGACTTCGAGTTCTGCCATGGAAATCTCCGACCTCCTGTGCGTACGTTTCCGAGTGCGGTCAGCCCTTGAGGGCGCCGCTGAGCACGCCACTGATGAAGTGCCGCTGGAAGAACAGATAGACGAGCACCACCGGGGCGATCACGATCAGCGTGGCGGCGGCGAGCAGCGGCACGTCGACACCGAACTGCCCGGTGAAGAAGCCCAGTCCGGCGGGGGCCGTACGTCGGGCCGGGTCCTGGATCAGGATCAGCGGGAGCAGGAACTGGTTCCAGCTCCACACGAAGTACAGAACACCCAGCGTGGTCACCGCCGGACGGGAGCTGGGCAGCAGGATCCGCCAGAGCGTCGCCCACGACGAGGCACCGTCGAGGCGCGCCGCCTCGATGAGACTGCGGGGCATGGTCGCGAAGTGGGCGCGCATCCAGAACACCCCGAACGGCATGAACGCCCCGATCTCCGCGAGCGCCAGCCCCGGCACCGTGTTCGTCAGCCCCACGGCCCGCAGGTCGTAGTAGAGCGGGATGACCGTGCCCTCGGTGGGGATGGACAGCCCGAGCAGCAGAAACGCGTAGAACCGCCCCCGGCCGGGCACGTCGAGCGTTGCCAGGGCGTATCCGGCCAGCGTCGCGCACACCACCGCGGCCGGCACCACACACACCGCGATCACCACACTCGACCGCAGCAGCGTGCCGAACCCCGCCGCCGACCACGCCCGGGAGAAGTTCTCGAAGTGCAGCCCGTCCGGCAAGGCGAACCCGGTCAGCGGGGCGCCCGCGGGCTGGAGCGCCGCCAGCAGCAGGGAGGCGAACGGCACGAGTACGGCGGCCATGAACAGGACGAGGACGACGGGCGCCGCCAGCCGTCCGGCGACCGCTCGCGCGGGAGCAGCCGGTGAAGTCGTCGACGTCAGCGAGGTCACGGTGCCTCCCTGGACAGCCGGTTGATCACCAGGACGGCGACCGAGATGACCGCCGTCAGCACGATCGCCAGCGCGCTGGCCACCCCGACCGCGCCGCCCCCGAACGCCAGCCGGTAGATGAGGATGCCGGGGACGACCGTGCTGTTGCCCGGGCCGCCGCCGGTGGTGATGTAGATGAGGTCGAAGCTGGACAGGGCCGCGATCACGGTGATGGACAGCGCCACCGCGAACTCCGGGCGCAGGAGGGGGACGGTGATCGACCAGAACTCCCGTACGGGGCCCGCCCCGTCCATCCGCGCCGCCTCGTAGATCTCCTGGTCGATGCGCTGGGTCCCGGACAGGAACAGCACCATGCACAGGCCCGAGACGACCCACGTCCCGATCAGCCCGACGGCCGGCAGGGCCCAGGTGAAGCTGCCCAGCCAGGCGTCCGCGAACCCGCCCAGACCGACCGCCCGCAGCCCCTGGTTGAGGATGCCGTCCTCGGCGTACACCCAGCGCCACAGGATGCCGACCGCGACCAGCGGGATGACCTGCGGCAGGAACAGCACCGTACGGACCAGTCCGGTGCCCCGGCGCCCGGCCCGCCGGGACACGATCGCCGCCGCGACCAGGCCCACACAGATCGGCAGCACGGAGAAGAACAGGATCAGCGCGCCCGCATGCCAGGCGGCGGCGCGCAGTTGCGGATCGGTGCCTATACGCCGGTAGTTGTCGAGGCCGACGAAGGAGGGGAGGGTCACGCCGTCCCAGTCGAAGAACGAGAGGTAGGCGGTGTGCAGCATCGGCAGGACGGAGAACAGCGTGTAGGGGAGCAGGGCGGGCAGCAGGTACAGCAACGCCACGGCCCGGCGTCGGCGGCGGCCGGACCGTGCCGTACGGCGGTCCCCGCGCCCGGCACGGTCCGGCGCGGGCTTCGTCGGGCGCGGGGCGGCGAGGGCGCGGGCGGGCTCCGTCAGTCGCCGGTCGGCAGTGGTCATTTGTGGTAGTTCTCATAGTCCGTCTGGAGCCCGGCCAGGAACTTCTCGGGGGAGACCTTGCCGCCGACCAGCAGCTGGAGCTGGGTGGTGAGGGTGTCGCCCATCGTCGGGGTGGAGGAGTTCTGGATGAACGGCTGAAGCCCGGCGTCCTTGACGATCGTCTGCCAGCCCGCCTGGACATCGCCGATCAGCCCGCTCTGGCTCGGCATGGCGCCCGCGTCGGGAGCCATGAAGCCCGCCTTGGCGGTCACGGCGGCTGCCTGAGCGCTCGCCGCGAAGTCGAGGAACGCGGCTGCCGCCGCCGCGTTCTTGGACTTGCTGGACACGCAGTAGTACACACCGGCGCCGGTGGTGCGAACCTTTCCGCCGACCGTGACGGGCGGCATGTTGAAGTAACCGGCCTGCTCGCCAAGGCCCTTGGCCACCGCTGCAGCCGCCCAGTTGCCGCTGATGCGGAAGACACCCTCGCCCTTGGCGAACGCGGCGGTGGCGTCGTTGTCGCTGACCCCGTTGACCTTCGGGGTGACGTACCCCTTGTCCACCCACCGCAGCAGCGTCTCCGCCGCTGTCTTCGCCTCCGGCAGCTCGATGGTGGCGCTCTGGTGGCCGTAGGCCCACGCCTCGCGGTCCTTCGGCGTCAGATAGGCCGAGAGCAGCACGTTGAAGGGGTGGTTGAGACCGCCGTCGAGATTGCCTGCGACGAGCGCGGTCTCACCGGCCGCCTTGGCCTTGGCGAAGAGCGCCTCCAACTCCGCGAGCGTGGCCGGGGGAGTGTTCAGGCCCAGTGCCTTCGCCTTGGTCTTGTTGTAGTAGACGCCTTCGAACGACAGGCCCGCGCCCACCCCGTACAGGTCACCGGTGCCGACGGTCTTGCCGTCCTGGGTGAGGGTGATCTGGTCCAGGCCGGGGAACTTCTCCGCCCAGCCGTACGCCTTGCCGTACTCGCCGACCTTGAGCAGCAGCCGTCCGGGGACGAGGTTCTGCATGCCCGACGTGAACTGGGCGATGTCGGGGGCGCTGTCGGCGGACATCGTGGTGTTGATGCTCTTGAGGTAGTCGTCCCAGCCCGTGTACTGGCGCTTGACGGTGATGTTGGGGTGCTTCTCGCGGAAGGCAGCGAGCAGACCCGGGGTCATGCTGGTGTCGTCGGCGTCGGCGACCACCAGCGTGATCTTGTCGGCCGGCACGGCGGTGGAGACCGGGCCGGTGCTGCTCTTGTCGGACGACGAGGCGCCCGGGGTCAGCTCACTGCACGCGGTGAGCGCCATCGCGCCGATCGCGCCGGTGGCCGTGAGGAACGTACGTCTGGACAGGGACGACGGACTGGGGCTCATGGGGCTCATGAGATCTCCTGGGCATGACGGGACAGGGAAGCCGAGGGAGAGAAGAAGAGAGGAGAGGGGTAGGGGCGCGACGGGGAGGCATGCGCCCTGGTTCGATAACGCAGTTGCGTTTTATAATCGGAGTGGGTCCGGTCCGCGTCAAGCACTCACGGCTGGATTGTTATCGTCGGGACGATCGGTGCCGGTCCCCGATGTGCCCGCTGCTCAGGAGGTTGATCATTGGTCCCGCAGACGTGGTGGCCGCTCGGCGGACTGCCGGAGCCGTCCCCGCCCGGGCGTGAACTCCCGGCGGTGGTGGGCGTCGCGGACCTGCGGGCCACGAACGCGGCGGCCGTCCTCGCCGCCGTCCGCTCGACGGACCCGCACCCCCGGCTCGCCGCACTGGCCGAGGCGACGAAGCTCTCCCGGCCCACGGTCGAGGCGATCGTCGAGGAACTCACCGACTGCGGCCTCATCGAGGTCGCCCCGGCCGTCTCCGCCCGGGGCCAGCGCTCGCCCGGTCGCCCGGCCCGCCGGTTCCGCTTCCGCCCGCACGCGGGCTTCGTCGTCGGGGTGGACGTACGGGCCCGGTCGGTGAGCGCCTGTCTGGCCGACCTGGACGGCAGGCCGGTGGCCGTCGAACGAACGTCGGTGCGCGCCGACTTGGGCGGCCAGGCCCGCGCCCGTGCCGTGACCGCCGTAGTACAGCGGGCAATTGACCGCTCAGGGGCCGACGCCCCGCGGGTGTGGGCCGCGACGGTGGGCACCCCCGGTCTGGTGAACCGCGGCAACACCCGGATCCGGCAGGCCGACAACCTCAAGGGCTGGGCCGAGGCGGACATCGTCACCGTCCTGAGCGACACCCTCGGCTGCCCGGTGGCCGTCGAGAACGACGCCAACCTCGCCGCACTGGGCGAGCAGTGGCGCGGGGTCGGCGGCGCGGCCGACGAGATGGTGTTCGTCCTGCTCGGCGAACGCCTCGGCGCCGGTGTCATCACCGGGGGACGGCTGCTGCGCGGACACCGGGGCGCGGCCGGTGAGATCGGGTTCATCCGCTTCCCCGGCAGTACGTCGTCCCAGCCCGGCCTCGAACCCCTGGTCCCGGACAGTGTCCGCGGCGCCGCCTCGGGGGACCCGGAAGCGGTCGCGGCCATCACCTCGTACGGCCGGAGACTGGCCGCCGGGATCGCGCCCGTGCTGCTCGCGCTCGACCCGGCGCTGGTCGTGCTCGGCACCAGTCTCTTCCCCGTACCCGGCCTGCTGCCGGCGGCGGAACTCCTGCTGGCGGCGGCCGAGGAGGAGGCGGGCAGTCTCCTCGTCGACCTGCCGCAGTGGCGGCTGTCCGCGCTGGGCGACGAGGCCGTGATCACCGGCGCGGTGCGGTTCGCCCTCTCCTCCGTCGAGGAGGTGCTCCGCACCCGGCCCACCAGCCTTCCGGCGCGGGGCACGCTCGTGGAGCACTCGTAGGGCTCGGTGCGGCGTCAGCGCAGTGCGGCCTCGCCGGCGTGGACCGCACGCAGGGCGCGCTCGACGCTCTGCTGGTTCTCACCGACCGGAGCCACGTAGTCGAGGACGGCTCGCGCGGCGGCCTCCCCGAGCGTCCGGGTGATCACCCAGGCGGCGAGGTACTGCGACGCCATGCAGCCGCCCGCCGTGGCGATGTTCCCCTCGGCGTGGAACGGCGCGTCGAGCACGGTGACGCCACGCGCCTCGACGAAGGGGCGGCTCGTCCGGTCCGTACAGGCGGGCATGTCACCGAGCAGACCGAGCCGGGCGAGCACCAGCGCGCCGGAGCACTGGGAACCGATCAGCTGACGTGCGGGGTCGAGCGGCAGCCTGGCGATCAGCCCGTCGTCGGCGATCACCTCGCGCGCCTTCACCCCGCTGCCGATCAGCACGACATCCGCCTCGGTCACGAACTCCATCGGGCGCTGCCCGGTCACCTCGACGCCGTTCATCGACGTGACCACCGGCGTCGGCGTCGTGATGAAGGCCTCCAGACCGTCCTTGCGGCAGCGGTTGATCAGCGCGGACGCGATGAAACTGTCGAGTTCGTTGAACCCGTCGAAGGTGACCACGGCTACCTGCACGACAACCCCTTTCAGTACGTACGGCTGTCTATTGTTCCGCAGCCAGGAGACCGTCGGCGGCCCGGACCCGGACCGCCGCTTCCGGGGCGGCGGGCGGGTCGTCGAGGAAGTCGACGGTCGGTACGTGGAACAGCGTGCCGGTGACAGCCGTGGAGAAGTCGAGCAGCCGGTCGTGGCTGCCCGGCGGATCGCCGATGAACATGTTCTCCAGCATGCGCTCGATGACCGACGGGGTGCTGGAGTAGCCGATGAAGTACGTGCCGAACTCCCCGCGCCCGGGCGCCCCGAAGGGCATGTTGCTGCGCAGGATCTCCCGTTCGGTGCCGTCGGGGTCGGTGATAGAGGTGAGCGCGACATGCGAGTCGGCGGGCTTGACGTCGTCGGGCAGCTCGATGTCGGAGAGCTTGTGGCGGCCGACCGCCCGTTCCTGCGCCTCGACCGGCAGGGCGTTCCACGCCGGCAGGTCGTGCAGGTACTTCTGCACGATGACATAGCTGCCGCCGGTGAAGTCCGGGTCCTGGTCCGGATCGGCGTCACCGATGACGACGGCGGTGTTCGCGGCTGGCCCGGTGGGGTTCTCGGTGCCGTCGACGAAACCGAGCAGGTTGCGTTCGTCGAAGTACTTGAAGCCGGATACCTCGTCCCGGACGGTGACCGCGCCGCGCAGCCGGTCCATCAGCTGGGTGGCCAGCTCGAAGCACAGGTCCGGCTGCCGGGCCTTGATGTGGAAGAGCAGATCGCCCGGGGTGGCCGGCGCGGTGTGCTTGGCGCCGACGACTTCCCGGAAGGGATGCAGCTCGGCCGGCCTGGGACCGGTGAACAGCCGGTCCCAGGCCGCGGGGGCGCTGGCGGCGGCGCCGGGCAGCTCCCCATACCCAACGGGATGGCACACCTCATAAAAACAGACACCACATAAGAAAAAAC